>JBFWRA010000631.1:0-3968 GCA_050249155.1 Isosphaeraceae bacterium
ATGGCACCCCAGACGTCGTGGCCGTCGGCGGAGCGACCCGAAACGTGGTCTGGTATCGGCCGAGGCGCTAAGGGTGGGATCGAGACCGTCGGCGATGGACGGATCTCCCTGGTGTGGTCCCCTTGAAGATTCGGCGAAACTCCTTCGCGGTCGTGGCCTGACCGATGGTCCGCCGTTATCCTGGGCTCCGTCAGGTTCCCGGCCAGCGGTGCCGGGGGCCGTCTCAACACGGAGACCCAGGGAGCGTTGACAATGTCCCGACCCGCTTTCCAACCTTCCATCCTCGCGGCCCTTCTGGCCGTTCTCGCGGTGGGGGGGTCGCTTCGCCTCGCGACCGCGCAGGACGTCCCTCCCAAACCGACCTGGCCTGGGATCACCAACGCGGGCTCGGTCCTCTTGCCCAACGGCTGGTCGCTCAAGCCGGCTGGCCGACAGTCACCGCTCGGCGATTTTCCCGTCCTGCTGGTCTTTCACCCGACCGAGCCGATCCTCGCGGCGCTCCACGCCGGCTACGGCGAGCACGAGGTCGTCACCGTGAACCCCGCCGACGGCAAGGTGCTCGGCAGGGTCGCCGTGCCAGAGACGTTCTCGGGCCTCGCCTGGGCCCCCGACGGCAAGAAACTCTACGTTGGGGGAGGCTGGGACGACGTCGTTTACGCCTTCGACCACGATGGAGGCTTGCTCTCCCATCGCGTCAGTCTGAGCTATCCCTCCGAGCTCGCCGGGGGAGGCCGAAGGGGGGTCGCCGGGCTGGCCCTGGCCGACGAGGGGAAGACCCTCTGGGTCGCCAACGTGTTCGGGCACACCGTCGCGAAGTTCGACGCGAAGGGCCAAACGGTCGTCGGCGAGTGGCCGACCGGCAAGGACTCGTATCCCTACGGCGTGGTCGTCGACCCGAAGGCCAACCGGGTTTACGTGAGCCTCTGGAACATGGCCCAGGTGCTCGTCCTCGACGCCGGGAACGGCAAGGAACTGGGCCGCTGGGCCACTCAGGAACACCCCAACGAGATGCTTCTGGCCAGGGGAGGCAAGACGCTTTACGTCGCCAACGCCAACCGCAACACCGTCAGCGTGATCGACACCGAGGCCGGCAAGGCCGTCGAGACCATCGGCACGGCGATCTCTCCCCAGGCTCCCTCGGGCAGCACCCCCAGCTCACTCGCCCTTACGCCCGACGAGTCGATCCTCTTCGTCGCCAACGCCGCCACGAACAACCTCGCCGTGGTGAACGTCAAGGAGCCCGGGAAGAGCGCCCCGCTGGGATTCATCCCGACGGGTTGGTATCCCACCTCGGTGCGGATCGGGCGCGACGGCCGGACCCTCTTCGTCGCCAACGGCAAGGGGGGCTCATCCAGGGCCAACCGCGACGGCCCCAACCCCCTGGCCCCCGGAGGCGGCGACCGAACCCGGCAGTACATCGGCGGCCTTTACCAGGGGACCCTCTCGATCATCCCCATGCCCAGCCCCTCGCAAGTCGCCGCCCACTCGAAGACCGTCTACGAGAACTGCCCGATGAAGGCGGAGAATCCGCTGGCGGTGACCGGCCCCGCGCCCGAGGCGGGCAACCCGATCCCCGGCAAGGTCGGCGGCCCCTCGCCGATCACGCATTGCATCTACGTCATCAAGGAAAACCGCACGTATGACCAGGTGTTCGGGGACATGAAGGCGGGTAATGGGGAACCCTCCCTGTGCCTCTTCCCCGAGGAAATCACGCCCAACCATCACGCCCTGGCAAGCGAGTACGTGTTGCTCGATAACTTCTACGTGGACGGTGAAGTGAGCGCCGACGGCCACGAATGGACCATGGGGGCCTACGCGACGGACTACGTCGAGCGAACCTGGCCGTTGAGCTACCGGGGGGACCGGCGAGTGCCCTACCCCTCCGAAGGATCGCTCGCGATCAGCAGGCCGTCCGGCGGTTACCTCTGGGACAAGGCCGCCGAGAAGGGAGTCAGCTATCGGAGCTACGGCGAGTTCATCCGCAACGGCGCGACCCCCAGCGACCCCGCCACCACCGGCGTCAAAGCGTTGATCGGACACTTCGACCCGAAGTACCGCAGCTACGACCTGGACTACCCCGACGTGAAGCGCGCCGAGCGGTTCCTGGAAGAACTCGCCGAGTTTGAGAAGGCCGGCGAGATGCCCCGCCTGATCGTGATGCGACTGCCCAACGACCATACCTCGGGGACCCGGGTCGGCGCGCCGACGGTCACCGCGATGGTGGCTGACAACGACCTGGCCCTCGGCATGGTGATCGAGGGACTGAGCAAGAGCCGCTTCTGGAAGAACCTGGCCGTCTTCGTGGTCGAGGACGACGCGCAAAACGGGTCGGACCACGTCGACGCGCACCGAACCGTCGCCCTGGCGATCAGCCCTTACACCCGGGGGCGGGGCGTCGACTCGACGCTGTATAGCACCTCGTCGATGCTCAGGACGATGGAACTCATCCTCGGTCTGGAGCCGATGAGCCAGTTCGACGCCGCCGCCAGGCCCATGGCCAACGCCTTTCTCGCCCGACCCGACGCGACCCCCTACGTCCACCGACCCGCCAGAGTCGACCTGAACGCCCGGAACACCGCGACCGCCTGGGGCGCGGAGACCTCGAAGAAACTCAACCTCGAAAAAGAAGACCAGGCCGACGACCTGGTCTTCAACGAGATCATCTGGAAAGCCGTCAAGGGCGCCGACTCCCCGATGCCTCCTCCCGTCCGCGCCGCGTTCGTCCTGCCCAGACGGGGGATCGGCGGAGACGATGACGACGACGATGACGATGACGACTGACCAGCGAATGGAACGGTCGGGGACTCCCCCAAGTCCCCGACCTCAGTGACGTTTCAACAGGCGCGTCGGCGGATCCTCCGCCAGCCGAGCCGCCCCAGCAACGCCACCCCCAGGAGCATGGAGAGGGCGACCGGAGACGGTTCGGGAACCGACGCCAGGCTCGGGGCGCCGATGGAGCCGCTCCCGCCCGATGGGGGAATGGCGCGCACGTCGGCCGCCGAGAAATAACCCCCAGGGCGACCTCCACCAGGCGCGCTCAGCGCCGAGAACGACGAGGCCGACAGCCCGTTCCCCACGATCGTGTAAACCGACGAGGTGCCAGCGGACAGCCGGGTCAACGGGGGCGTCCCCGAATTGCTCGTCTTGAAACTGAATTGGACGTCGAAAAGCCCCCCCTTGACGTTGCTTCCCCCGTCGTAACCATTCAAGGAAGCGGACACGCTCTCGGCCTCGATGCCACCGAAGTGGGTGAACGTGAGCGGATTGGCTCCGAAGTCCCAACTCGGGGTGAGGTTGAAGAGCCAGACGGGAACGTACTGGTCCGAACCCGTCAGCCCGGTGGCGTCCATCGTCAACCTGACCGTGTCGGCCCCGGCGTCACGGAAAGTCGCCGTCAACGTCCCCGGGGGCGCGGCGCCGTTGATCGGGGCGTCGAGCGGAATGATGACCTGGGCCCGGCTTGAGGACGGGCTGATCCCAAGCGGGATCGACGTGGCGATGATCGCCCAGCAAACCTGACGAAACGAGGGGCTCATTCTTAATAAAGCTCGCTTCCTTGGACAATGAAGGGGTCCCAGGCTCTCGCGACGCACGTTCAAGCGCGGGCGGATTGCCCCCGCGGCGCGCGGAAAGAGCCCAAGTCCTTGTATTACAAGGACTTTAGCGGGAGAATTGACTGGACGGATCACGACGCCCGTCCTCACCAGTCGGATTATATAAGTCTAAAAAAGAAGAAATCCAGCCTTTCTTGCGATTCCAATAAGCTTTTTAAAGAAAGCCGGCCGCGATGGACTGGCGTTCCTGGACGGAGGGTTGATCCGAATGTGGCCTTCAGGGGCTTGGCGTGGCCCCGCCCCGAACCTGGAGACCGACCCGACCTGGGACGGCCGATCAGACCGTTCGGCCCGCAAGAAATGGCTGTGGCTGAGGTTGCGCGGCGGGAGCCAGCGTGTTATCGTGGGAGGGAA
>JBFWRA010000632.1:0-3958 GCA_050249155.1 Isosphaeraceae bacterium
TACTTGCGGGAGAGCATGTAGGATCGACTCTTGATTCGTTCGATCAACCCCAGATCGAGAAGCCGGGCGGCTCGGTTCTCCGAATTCCTCGGCAACCGTTCCCCTCGGGCAGCCGAGGCCAGGATCAACCAATCATGCGTACCCAAGACCACCGACTTCTCCCTGGACACCTTCTCCACGAAGCGGATGAAGGCTGGGTCTTGGACCGTGCCGTGGAGGGTCAGGCCGACCTGATAGTCATCGGTCCTGGCGAAGTCGGGGACGGGTTTGCCTTGCTTGATGAGTTCCTCGAAGATCAGATTCATGCCCTGCCCAGAACGCTCGACCAGGCCACAGCGGGTGAAGATCTCGGCGATTCGCCGATTCCGAGGGTTCTGCCGATCGAGGACGTTCTCCACCGTGATGCCGTGCGGCAGTCCGCCAGGACTATCGATCTCCAACCGTCGAGGGAACTGTCGAATGAAAATACTGCCGCCGAGTCGATAGTCTCGATGGCTAACCGCATTGAGGATCGCCTCCCGGACGGGTCGCTCGTTGAACGTCGGGATCGGGTGGACGAAAAGCCCATCCTGGAAGTCCTGCTTGTCGTTTCGGAGATTCACCTTCGTCCAGAGCTCGTCGTAGTGGCTGAAGAACGCGCGTCGGTATTCCTGGCGGTCCTGCGCGGGGCCGGATTGGTCGGACGAGCGGTACTCATAGACGACCTCGGCCTGGGCGAGATGACGCCCGAGGGCACCCGCCGTCCCGAACAGGATGAGCGCGGCATAGGTGATCTGGCCATCGACCAGGGCCTCGGCGTCAGTCAATAACTCATCGGTCGTGAGGCTGGCCAGCCGGCCGACCAGGGCCTGGTCCTCGACCTTGCGGGCCTTGGCGATCCAGCGCTGGCGGAAATCCTCGATGGCGATCGGGTCGAGTTGGGACGTCGAGAGGCCCGGACAGAGGTCCGCCGAGAAGTCATGACCGCTTTCGGCGAAAATCCGGCGCAACTTCTCCTCGGACATCTCGACGAGGCTGTCCTCCTTCCGCATCCAGTAACGCCCGTCGTACTTGATCGGGATCCCCACGGGCCGGCCAGGCGTCAGGAAGACCAGGACCCTGCCATCCGGATGCGGGATCTCATCGTAGTCGATCGCCAGCGGAATGCGCTCGCAGAGCCCCTTTCGCGTTCGCTCTGGTTGGTCAAAGGCTTTCGTCCCCACCACTCGGCGAGGACGTGAATCCGTGACGCCCAGGATAATTCGCCCGCCCCCCTCGTTGGCCAGGGCGCAGAGGTACTTGGCGAGAAGCTCAAAATCAAAGCGGCTCCTGGCCTCCTTGAATTCGAGGTGCTCGCCCTCCTTGCCTCGCATCCATTCTTCCAGCGAGGCGAGGTTGAATTCGAAGGCGGTCATGAAACGCCCAATTCACGAGCCGATCATCCCTGGAAATTGCGAGAGGCGGGAGTCGAACCCGCACGCCTTTCGGCACAGGAACCTAAATCCTGCGCGTCTGCCAGTTCCGCCACTCTCGCGTCTAAAAAAGGGAACAGGAGCTCACGTCCACTCTCGACGGCGATCGCGATTCGCCTTCCCTCACCGCCTCAGTTCACGTTTTCGGTCGAGGAAGGACGAACACCCATCATCATAATCGTCGTCTCAAACTCGGTCCATCACCCCGTCTCTTATCGACGTCTCCGCCAAAGACCAGAAAATTCCCCCTGATCCAGGGGCTCCATCAATCCCCCGACCTCACGACGTCGGCACTTTCATAAGCCGTCCAACCATCGATCGTACAGGGTGCTATGACTTCCCACCGCCACTTTTTTGCCATACCTGGCGATCCATTGATGGGCGGTGCCTATCGCCCAACCCGCCAAGATGACAAGGGAACCAGCGATAACCACCCAGGAGACGACGAAGAAGAGGAGGACCCACACGAAAAGACAGCCTTGGAGAAGACTCGACAGGGGTGAGATGACCGACCCAGTGACCAGGATCAGGAGCACGGCGACGTAAATCGCCACCAGATATCCGGGATTCCTCGGCATGGGAAGCACGCGCATCGTAATCGCCCACTTTCCTCGACGCCCGGTCCATCATGACGGTCCGTGGCGTTCAGTCACACGGGCCACGACGCTCTCGAAAAACTTCGTTCCGACCTTTTTTGAATAAGAAACATTTAATCAAAAATACTTTAGATGCGTCCTTGGACAATCCTCGCCGGGAGCGCCCTTTGATCGCGGCTCGGGGCGAAGGAGTTGAGACTGGCGGGCCTGGCGAGTCGCCACCTCGGAATCGACGAGGACTACCAACCCCGCGCGTCCGCCAGTTCCGCCACTCTCGCGACCAGGCACCATCATAATGTCCGACCCCGGCGCGGTCCATCGTTCGGGAGGGTCGGGCCTTGGAGTCGGCCTTCGGGGGAGCTATAGTGGCCAGCCGTCGGGCCGTTCTGGGTCGAGGGCATGGGGGAGGCGTCTGGCGATGCGTCAGGTCAACGTCGCGATGATCGGCGAGGGGTTCATGGGCCGGGCCCATTCCAACGCCTGGAGCCAGGTCGGCAAGTTCTTCAAGCCGCCAGTCAAGCCGGTGATGTATCTCTCCTGTAGCCGGGACGCCACCCGCAACAAGATCTTCGCCGAACACTGGGGCTGGCAAAACTCCTCCGGCAACTGGGAAGAGGTCGTCCGGCGTCCCGAGGTTGGACTGGTCGACGTCTGCACTCCCAACAACATGCACGCCTGCGTCGCCAACGCCGCCATCGAGGCCGGCAAGCCCGTCGCCTGCGAAAAGCCGATCGCCGGCACGCTCTCCGAAGCCAGGGCCATGGTCGAGGTCGCCCGCAAGCACAAGGTCCCCACCTTCGTCTGGTACAACTACCGGCGGGTGCCCGCCGTCGCCCTGGCCTACCGGATGGTCAAGGACGGCCTCATCGGCACCGTCAGGCACGTCCGGGCCGTCTACCTGCAAGATTGGGCCGACGAGAACGTCCCATTGATCTGGCGGTTCGAAAAGGACAAGGCCGGCTCCGGCTCCCACGGCGACCTCAACGCCCACATCATCGACATGACCCGGTTCGTCACCGGCGAGGAGATCACCGAGATCTCAGGCGCGATCGTCGAGACCTTCGTGAAGGAGCGCACCCTCCAGTCCACCACGGGGGCCGCCGGCGGAATCGCCGCCGGCATCGGCGGCGGCCAGGGCAAGGGCCCGGTCACCGTCGACGACGCCGTCCTGTTCCTCGGCCGGTTCTCCGGCGGTGCGGTCGCCAGCTTCGAGGCCGCCAGGCAAGCCACCGGCAACCAGAACCACAACGGCTTCGAGATCAACGGCTCCAAAGGCGCGTTGAAATTCAACTTCGAGCGCATGAACGAACTCGAATACTACGACGCCACCCGCCCCAGGGCCTACCAGGGTTGGACCACCATCATCTGCACCCACGGAGGAGACCACCCCTACGCCGAGGCCTGGTGGCCCGACGCCCACATCATCGGTTATGAACACGGTTTCACCAACCAGGCGTACGACATTCTCAAGGCGCTCGGAGGAGAGGAGCCGACCGTCCCCATCCCCGACTTCGAGGACGCCTACCAGACCCAGCGCGTCCTGGAAGCCGTGATGATCTGCGCCCAGGAACGCCGACCGGTTGCGCTCGACGAGGTGAAATGAAGTGAAGTGAGGTGAAGTGAGGCGAAGTGACCTGGCTCCCCCGCCGGGGGATCGCGGACGCACTCTCATGGCGGAGAAAGATCCCCTTGTCCGTTTCAGCGTCGCGATCGGCGGCGATCTTCTCCAGAAGTTCGACCAGTATCGCGAAGCCCACCAGTATCCCAACCGCTCCGAGGCGGTCCGGGGCCTGATGCGCGCGGCGCTGATCCAGGAGGTCGTCGCCAGGGACGACGCCGAGGCGATGGGGGTCGTGACCCTGATCTACGACCATCACGCCGGACGCATCAACGAGCGCCTGACCGAACTCC
>JBFWRA010000633.1:0-3948 GCA_050249155.1 Isosphaeraceae bacterium
GGCGTGGTGTACGTCGACGCGAATAATAACGGCGACCTCGACGGCGGCGAGACTGGCATCCTCGGCGTCACGGTGACCTTGACCGGCACCGACGACCGCGGAAACCCCGTCAACCTCTCCACCTCCACAGGCGTCGGAGGCGCTTACTCCTTCACCAATCTCCGACCAGGCGCCTACGTCGTCAACGAAACCCAGCCCCCGGGTTACCTCGACGGCCTGGACGCCGCGGGCACCGCCGGAGGCACCGCCGGAAACGACGTCGTCAACGGCGTCACGATCCTGGCGGGCGCGTCGGCGACCGGGTATGACTTCGGCGAGCTTCGACCCGCCTCCATCACAGGAATGGTCTTCGCGGACGCCAATAACGACGGCGTCCTCGACGGCGGCGAAACCGGAATCTCCGGCGTCACGGTGACCCTGACCGGCACCGACGACCTCGGGAATCCCGTCAACCTCTCGACATCCACCGACGTTGGAGGCGCTTACTCCTTCACCAATCTTCGACCAGGCGTCCACACCGTCACCGAGAGCCAGCCCTTCGGCTATCTCGACGGCCTGGACGCCGCGGGAGACTCCGGCGGAACCGTCGGAAACGACGTCGTCTCGAACGTCACGCTGACTGAGGGAACCGCGACCAGTGGCCCGAACTTCGGCGAACTCGTCCCCGCCACCCTCTCGGGCGCGGTGTACGTCGATCAGGACAACGACGGTGTGATGAATCCGGGGGAATCGGGAATCCTCGGGGCGATCCTGACCCTGACCGGCACCGACGACCTCGGCATGTCGGTCAACCTCACGGCCCAGACCGCCGCGGACGGCTCGTACAGCTTCTCCGGCCTTCGGCCAGGAGTTTATTCGGTCTCCGAGGCCCAGCCGGCCGGTTATTTCGACGGCAAGGAGACGCTCGGCAATCTCGGAGGGACGGTCGGGGCCGACGTCCTGAGCGGGATCGTCCTGGCCTCGGGCTCCGTCGCCACCGACTACGACTTCGGTGAACTCCTGCCCGCGAGCCTGGCCGGATCGGTCCACTCCGACACCAACGGCGACGGCGTGAGGAACGCCGGCGAGCCTGGGATCGCCGGGGTGACCGTCACCCTGAGCGGGATCGACGACCTGGGCGGACCCGTGAACCTGACCGCAGTCACGATCGCCGACGGCTCCTTCAGCTTCAGCGGCTTGCGACCCGGCGACTACACGCTCAGCGAGTCGCAGCCCGCGGCCTACGGCGACGGCCTGGACGCCGCCGGTTCCGCCGGCGGCACCGCCGGAAACGACGTCATTTCCGCGATCCCGATCGGTTCGGGAACCTCGGCGACCGGCTACACCTTCGGCGAGCGCGGCGGAGTGATCTCCGGCGAGGTTTTCATCGAGAACAACCCCAACGGCGTTCCCGAACCAGGGGAACCCGGCTTCCCCACGGCGACGGTGACGCTGCTGGACGCCAACGGCCAGGTCGTCCGCCAGACGGTCACGGGATCCGATGGCGCTTACCAGTTCACGGACCTTCCCGCGGGTCAGTACACGATCGTTCAGACGACCCCCGACGGCTATTCCGGCACGAATTCCTCCACCAGGCCGGTCACCCTGGCCGCTGGCGGGACCGTGGCCAACCAGGACTTCGGCCTGACCAGCGGCAGCCTCGCCGGCTCGGTCTACGAGGACGTCAACGGCAACGGCGTTCGAGACGCGGGCGAGCCCGGCATCGCGGGCGTCACGATCCTCCTGACCGGCGTCGACTCCAACGGCGCGGCGGTCAACCGATCGGTCGTCACCGGAGCGGACGGCTCCTACCTCTTCGACTCGCTGCTGCCGGGGACCTACGCCGTGACCGAGTCGCAGCCTTCGACTCATCTCGACGGTCCCGATGCGCTGGGGACCTCCGGCGGGGTCCTGGGGAACGACCAGTTCACAAACGTCTCCCTGGCCCCCGGAGTCCACGCGACGGGCTACGACTTCGGGGAGGTCCGACCGGCCACCGTGGGCGGCTCGGTCTATCTGGACCTGAACCGAAACCGGGTCCGCGACGCGACCGACCCCGGCATCGCCCACGTGCGGGTCACGTTGACCGGCGTCGACGACCGTGGCCAACCTCTGACGCTGGTCACCACGACCAACGCCGACGGCCATTACACGTTCGACGGTCTCCGACCGGGCACGTACACGGTGACCGAGTCGCAGCCCTCGCTCTTCCTGAACGGCTCGCCGAACCGAATCCCCGGGTTGGTGGTCGGCTCGGGAGGCGCGTCGACGGAGAACCACTTCGCCGAGCTGCCCCGCAAGGGCTGCAAACTCTACAAGCTGGCCCACCCGAGCCACTCGACGGGCTACCTTCAATGGCGGAGGTCGATCAACCCCGCGCGCTTCGACCGCCACCATCCCCGGGTCGGGCCGATGATCGCCCGGGGCACCTACGACGCGAACGTCGGCCGGGTGCCCCGCGGCCCGCTGATCAACTACTATCTGCCCAACCTCGGGCGGTCTTGAGAACCACCAGGCGCGGCCACGCCGCCCCGCGATGGAGAGGCTCACCCCTGTCAAGGGAAGGGGCCGGGCGTTACCCTGGCGATCAAGGCCGGGTTGACCCCGGCCCCTTCGTTTGACTTTCCTCACCAGGGTCGGAGCCCATCCACACATGCTCGATGACGCACCTCGTCACGCGCCGACGGTCGACCTTTCCCGGCGCCAGTTCACGGTCACGTCACTGGCCGCCGGGTTCGCGCTGGCGGTTCAGCCGGTCAGCGCCCAGACGATCACCACGGGGACCGAGGGCCTGGAGGCCGGAGAAGTGAAGATCCCCGTCAAGGACGGGGAGATCCCCGCGTATCGCGCCGCGCCCGCGACGGGGGGACCGTTCCCGGTCGTCCTGGTCGTGCAAGAGATCTTCGGCGTCCATGAACACATCAAGGACATTTGCAGGCGGTTCGCCAGGCTCGGCTACCTGGCCGTCGCCCCGGAACTTTACGCCAGGCAGGGGGACGTCTCCAAGCTGACCGACTTCCCCGAGATCCTCAAGATCGTCTCGAAGGTGCCCGACGCCCAGGTGATGGCCGACCTGGACGCGGCGGTGGCCTGGGCCAAGGGCACCGGCAAGGCCGAGACGACCAGGCTCGGCGTGACCGGGTTCTGCTGGGGGGGCCGGATCGTCTGGTTGTACTCGGCGCACAATCCCGCGGTGAAGGCGGGGGTGGCCTGGTACGGCAGGCTCGTCGGCCCGACCGAGGAATTACATCCGAGGAACCCGATCGACCTGGTGGGGGAATTGAAGGCCCCGGTGCTGGGCCTCTACGGCGGCGCGGACAACGGCATCCCCGTCGAGTCGGTCGAGAAAATGCGCGCGGCCCTGAAGGAGGCGGGCAAGCCTTCCGAGATCGTGCTCTACCCCGACACGCCCCACGGCTTCCACGCCGACTACCGCCCGAGCTACCGCAAGGACAAGGCCGAGGACGGCTGGAAGCGCCTGCTGGCCTGGTTCAAACAGCACGGCGTGGCCTGATACGGTCGTCGGCCCCTTCGAGCGAAGCGAAGCGAGGAAATGAAAAGGCCCGGCGGACCATCGCATGGTCCGCCGGGCCTTGGTTCGTCTTCAAGTGATCCCTTCTTGGGAAGGATCAGAGCGCGTCGGCGCTGATGACCTCGCCGCCGTTGCGGGTCGAGAGGGATTGATAGACGCCCGAGGGCGGGTTGGCGTAATACAGGCCACTGGCGTCCCGGAAGACGTTGGTGGGGACGCCTGTCGCCTGGGCGTGCGGCCAGGTGTTGATCGTGTCCTTGATGAACCTCACCGAGCCGTCGGAGAGGCAGAAGTTCACGCCGCCGGGGTGCTGGCTGCTCGCCGCTCCGGCGAACGTGGAGCCGTTGCCACCGCCGCCGATGCCAGCGAACCGCACCTTCCGATGCGGGTTGATCGGGAAGAGGGTCAAGAACATGGTGTCGCCGTAGTTGCCCGAG
>JBFWRA010000634.1:0-3944 GCA_050249155.1 Isosphaeraceae bacterium
TCCAACGCCCGTCGACGAGCCCAGCCCGCCTCTTCGAGGAGCTCACGGTCGATCCGGGTCGCCTGGAGTTGAGCGACTTCGCTCCGCACCCAGGTCCCTTTGGGAACGTGGGCGCTCACCGTCGTGACGGTGGGGCCTTGACCGACCCTGGGCAACGTGACGACGCGCCCTCCCGTGGCCACCCTGGGCGCGACGCTCGTGAGCCAGTGGAGCAGCACGCGATTCGGCCGGTCGGTCGCGAGAGGGATCAGCCAACGCCGATCTTCCGCGAGCATCGGCCGGGTGGGAACCCCGTTCACAGAGACCCAGAGCGCCCTGGAGAACGCGTCCAGTCCCACCCCGAGAAACGGACCGGTTCCGGAGGGCGACTCGTAGCGAGCGCTGCCAAGGACCGCGCCGTCGCTTCCGGTGGTCAACACGATCTCCGCGCGATCGACGGTCGCGTCCCGACCCGAGCCGCTCCGCGGATCGACGACGGCCTCGCCCAACTTCTGAACCTTGAGCGACCAGCCCGCTCTCAAAACGCGGAACGCGTGGGTCGCCACGCCCCGAGGGGCGGCGACCAGCCCGTCCTCCTCATAGCGACTCGACGACGGCGCGATCGGCTGCAGCGCCGGTGAACCGAGCACGGAGAGCGGATAGCTCGTCCCATTCACGATCCGAAGGTAGGCGTCCACAACGCCGCGCCCTCGGGGAGTCACGTCGGGAAACTCCAGCGCCGTCCTCGGAGCGAGAGGGATCGTGGAGCGGATCAGGACGGTCTGAAATCCCCAGATCGGTCGCTCTGGGTGGATCGTCCATCGCGTCGTGCCCCCCTGGGTTTCCACGATCCGTCGAGGAGACTGGCCGGGAAGCCGAACGGTGGCCGACTTCGCCCACTCCGCGGGAAGGCTCAAATGGATCGCGTCCAGCGGCCCACCACCAACCTCGTAACGAATCGCCGCGAGCCATTCCGCCGATTCGAGGTCGATCGTCAGTTGACTCTCGATCCGCACGGCCACGCGGGGTGGCGACTCGTTCCAGGACAGGCTCGCCAGTTCCGAGGGCTGCGTCACCCGATAGACTCGGGGAGCGAACTCTCCGGATTCCGAGACGACCGGAGGCGCCCCGTCGCGACTGAGCGGTTTCCCCTCGTCGTCGCGCACCTCCACGGGGACCGGGGCGATCACCGAGAGCGCCCCGCCGCGTTCCTCCAGTCCCGGCCAGCGAGGCCAGGGAACCGCCATCGTCGTCGGGGAAGGGGGCATGGTCTCTGGGCTCGGCGGCGTCGCTTGCCACCCTCGCAACGTCACGCGACGGCCAGGCGATCGTGGGCCGTCGAATCGAAGCTGGAGCCGGCCGGGCGACCGTTCTCCCCAGTCGGTGAGCCCCTCGCCGAAAACCTCAAGGGCGTGAAAGTCCTTCGGGAACGACACCTCGGCCTCGGAGATCTCCCCGTCGGAATCTTGAAGTACCGCCTCGACCTCGACGTCGATCCGGCCCGGTGAGAGTGTCAAAAGCGTCGAGCAGTCGACCCGAGGGTCGCCGGTGGACGGTCCGGTCTCGACTGTGAGGGAAGGGGAACGGCCGGGGGCCGCCGTGAGCCTGATCGCGCCCGAGAGCGTGAGTGAGTCGTTGGGGAGGCTCCCCCACGACCGCGCGAAGGCGTCTTCACCCAGGAGTTCTTGCAGCGGTCCACCGCTGATCCGGCCTCGCCAATCCGGAGGCCGACGAAAGGCCAGGCTGCCCGAGTGGCGCTCGATTCCCAGGGGTTCGGCGCGAGGAACCGAACGGGCGCCAAACCGCGGCGGCGTGGGGTCCGTCGAGGGTCGCCACAGGTCCAGGAGGATCGTCGCGCCGTCGGGCAAGGGCGGGTCGAACCGCGCCACCCACTCCGGTTTCTCGGGCGTACCTTCCCAGGCGACCTCGGAATCCTCGGGGATTTGAGCGCTTCGGACGAGCATGTGTTGATCGATCCCGACCCGGACGAACGGCGTTCCCCCCGTGGCGCGATAGGTCAGCCGGGCCCGAAGCCGGTCTCCCGCGGGCAGGGCGTCCCAAAGGTAGAGCGCTTCCACCGCGCCCGACGCGGTGGCGACGGGGTTCCGTTCGGCGGAGGTCCAGCGGACGTCGAGTCGGCTCGCGGGGCCGGACCACCAGACTCCGGTCGACCCGCCCTCGGGAAGACCTCCCACGACCGAACCCGTCCGCCCCTTCCGCTCGTCGGCGATGACGACCTTGGCCATCGCGGAGGCGTTGATCGGGACACTGATCCCCGGACCCA
Organism: Isosphaeraceae bacterium; assembly: GCA_050249155.1. GTDB lineage: Bacteria > Planctomycetota > Planctomycetia > Isosphaerales > Isosphaeraceae > JBFWRA01. Next base: position 2,264 of record JBFWRA010000634.1, read on the forward strand.
TTTCCCCGAGGAACGGAGTCACCGTTCGTCGCACGCGCAGGGTCCGCGAGGCGTTCGGGGTGGAATCGCCGGGATCGATCCACACGGTCCCCTCGGCTCCCCCCTCCTCGATCCGAATGGGGACCTCCCGTCCATCAAGGTCCGCCGTGATCGAGCGCGCCCCCCGCACGGGGAAGGACCAGCGACCTCGCCCGCCGCCGGAGACCACCAGGTCGAATTCGGAAGTCACTCGAACGGCGTCTTCCCCGGCCCAGTCGACTCGATGAAGCGCGCGCGTGGCCCGCGTCGATTCCCTCTCGACGTGGGTGGGAGTGGCCGCCAGAGCGCGCAACCGCTCGTAATCGGCCAGGCGAAGCAGGACTCGATCGGCCGGGCGAGAGGGGCTCGGGGCCCCCTCGTAAGGGATCAGGGCGAGGATCGGCGCGAGAGGTTCAACCTGAGCGAGGGTCGCTCCGCCGGTGAGCGCGATCGCGAATCCCACGAGAACGCGGGTCGAGACCACGCGCGATCGTCGCCCACTCGATTGGGAGCGGAATCCCCCCCGCGTTCCCTGGAGCGAGGGGAAGCGAATCGAGGGAAGCCGCGCTCCCTGGATCAGGCAGACCAGGGCGAGCGAGCCGCCGGCGAGTCCCGCGCACGACGATTGCCACTCGCTGGGGGCGAGTTCCATTCCCAAAAGGCCGACTGTCAACAGGGTCGACGTCGCCAAACCCCGGGACTTCACCGAGAATCGCCGGGCCCAGAGCCCGACCACGACCGATCCCACTCCCACCACCCATCCCCAGGCGGTTTCGACTCGCCGATTGACCAAAAGGACGTTGACGCCGGTGACTGGCCAGCCCGCCGAGATGAATCGATCGAGGGTTCGACCCGTCGACTCGGAGAGCGCCTCGTCGTTGGCGTGAGCGGTTCGGCCCACTCTCGGCAGGGCTTCCTCGCGCCAACGGCTCGCCGACTGGAATCGGTCGGAACGATCCGCGCCCCAGGCCGTGGCCTCGGTCAACGCGTGGGAGAGTCCTTCCAGGGACGCATGGGTGGGATCGCCAGTGGTCCAGGCCAGGGCTTCGCGCTCCGAGGTCACCAGGAGCATCGGTCCCGAGCGAATGACGATCAGGCCGATGGACCGCAGCGCCTCGAAAATCGAACCAGAAGCACTCCCCGCGACGCCGGCGACACTCACGCGCGAGCGTGGGGACTGACCCAGGCTCGCCAGGGCGTCCCCATCAATCACGACGGGGCGATCCCCCGCGTCCCAGCGCAGGAACCACTCGCCCAGATTGAGGTCCGTCGCCCCCGCCTGGCGGAGCCGAGCCTCCAGACCTTCAGCCTCCGCCGGAGTCAGCCGGACGGCGGCGGGCGGCCGGGGAGCCCCGACCCATCCCCACGGAATCGACGCGAGGAGATTGGAGAAGAGGCTCATTTGCTCCGCCGAAGGCTCGGAGCGGGTTAGCGCCGGTCCCCATTCCGCGACGCGCCAGGTCTCGGGAAGTCGGAGGTGCCAGGCGATTGCGAGGCAGGGGAGGGAAAGGATCGGCCGGCCGTGGGCCAGTTCGATGGAACCGCCCGAGGGAGTCGCGGGCCCTCGGTATTCCAGGAGCACGTTCACCAGTCCGCGCCCGGAGACCGAGCCGGTCGCGGTGGGATCTCCCAGGGAAATCGCGTATCGCTGGCCGGTGCGGGT
>JBFWRA010000635.1:0-3943 GCA_050249155.1 Isosphaeraceae bacterium
CCGGCATCGTCAGCCCGTGGACCTGGTTCCGGGGCAGGCCGAGCATGTCGCAGGTCTTCACGGTCACCAGCAGCGCCAGGGTCGAATCCAGGCCGCCCGAGATGCCGATGTTCAGGGCCGTCCCCGTCGGAAGTTGCTCGACCCGCTTGGCCAGCCCCGCGCACTGGATTCCGAAGACCTCGGCGCAGCGCGTGTGAAGCTCGGCGTCCTCCCTGGGGACGAACGGCGTGCCAGGGACGTGGCGTTGAAGGCCAGGCATGTCGGTGGACAGGGCGAACGGCAGGCGGCGGTAGGCGGTGGACCTGGGGGCGTCGTCGAAGCTGGAGGTCCCCCGGCGGTCGGCGGCGAGCTTCTCCACGTCCACGTCACAGGTCACCCAGTACGACTCGCGAACGACGGGCCGGCCGTCCCCCACACGACGCGACTCGGCCAGCAGCCGGCCGTTCTCGGCGATCAGGCAGTGGCCTCCAAAGACCAGGTCGGTCGTCGACTCCGACGGCCCCGCGCCACTATAGGCGTACGCCGCGATGCAACGGCCCGACTGCCCCGTGACGAGGTCGGCGCGGTAGCGGGACTTGCCCACCGTCTCGTTGCTGGCCGAGAGATTTAGAAGCACGGTCGCCCCCGCCAGGGCCTGCGACGAACTCGGGGGGATCGGCATCCAGAGATCCTCGCAGATCTCCACACCCACGACCACCGGCGCCGACTCGAACAGCAGGTCGGTGCCGAACGGGACTTTCCGGCCGGCGAGCTCGACCTCCTTGGGCTCCCTGCCGGTTCCAGGGCTGAACCAACGCCCCTCGTAAAACTCCTTGTAGTTCGGTAGGAATTGCTTCGGAACCAGGCCGAGCATCGCCCCGTCGGCCAGGGCCAGGGCGCAGTTGAAAAGACTGTTGCCCACCGGCACCGGCAGTCCAACCACCACGAGCCCCGGTCGCCCCCGGGTCGCCAGGGCGACCCGCGCCGCGGCGCGCGCCGCGGCGTGAAGCAAGGCCGACTGGCCAAACAGGTCGGCGCAGGTGTAGCCGGTCAGCCCAAGCTCGGGAAAAACGACGACGTCGCTGTCGGGCAACCGCTGGAGCACCCGGATGACCTCGTCGGCGTTGGCCTGGGGATTGGCGACGACCGTCCGCGTGGACGCGCAGGCGATTCTTATAAAACCAAATTTGTTCATAATGTTTCAGCGTTCGCTTTCGCCGATCGAGCCCGACCTTTCCGTTCCTGGGAACCTTGGGATTCAGCCTAACGCCTGGCCGATCGTCCCGCCAGCGCGCCGGCACGGGGAGCCGATTTCCGCGACGTCTGGACAGTTCGTCCCGCGCGGCGGTAACGAGAACCCCTTCGGCGGGATCGGCACGATCCCTCCAGATTTGGCGGACGATCTCCGGAACCTGTTGGCAAAAGGGCGTGAAGGTCGACTATGATTCCCTAGGTTCGGCCGCCCGCGCGGGGAGTCGCCAGCCGCGCGGAGATCCACGCCGGCCTTCCACAAACGGCCCCCCACCCGAGAGGCTGGTGAGACGCCTCGATCGCCCTGGAAGACTTTCGACCATGACCGCACCGTTGAGCTCGCCGAAACTCCAACGCCTCGTCCTGGCGATCGTTTTGACGTTCTTGGTTCAGAGCTGGGGAGAAGTCGGGCTGTTCGCTCAGACCTACCCGTTCAAACTTTCGCCCTATCCGAATTACCCGAAGGTCAACGTCGCCGTCGGCTATGAGGTCGACGCGGCCTGGCCAAGCGGGAGTCGAGGGAAAGCCTGGGGAGAGATGGCGGGGGTCGCCGTCGATGATCACGACCATGTCTGGACGTTTCACCGGGGCGACCTCCCCGTGCAGGTTTACACGGCCCAGGGGAAGTTCGTCCGAGGTTGGGGGCAAGGGCTGATCGGCAAGGCGCACCAGGTGCGGATCGACCGTGAGGGGAACGTCTGGCTTTCCGACGTCGGCCTGCACGTCGTCCGGAAGTTCACCCCCGAGGGCAAGCTCTTGCTCACCCTGGGCACGCCGGGGGAGGCGGGGGAGGATTCGACCCATTTCAACATGCCGACCGACATGGCGTTGACACCCGCCGGCGACGTCTTCGTGACTGACGGCTATGGCAACAACCGGGTCGTCCACTTCGACTCGGCGGGTCGGTTTCTCAAGAGCTGGGGGACGATGGGCAGTGGCCCCGGCCAGTTCAGCCTGCCGCACGCGATCGCCCTGGATTCGGCCGGACGGCTCTACGTCGCCGATCGGAACAACGCGCGCGTCCAGGTCTTTGACCAGTCGGGTCGGTTTCTCGACGAGTGGCGCGACCTGATGGTTCCGTGGCACATCTGGGTGACCGCGGCCGACGAGATCTACGTGTGTGGGTCCTCTCCCATGCGATGGGGCAAACTGGCCCTACCAGGGATGGTGATGGGCGTCGCCCCCAAGGACCAGTTGATGATGCGATTCAACCCAGGTGGGAGAGTCCTCCAGGTCTGGTCGTTCCCTGTGGGGGTGACCGGCAAGGAGCGACCGGGCGAACTGAACTGGGCGCACGCGATCGCGGTCGACTCCCTGGGGAATCTTTACCTGGGAGATATTCAGGGCCACCGCGCCCAGAAGTTCGTCCGACAAGCCTCCGACGCCCCGGCGGGCGGACCCGCGACGCTTGCCGAGCAGCCCCGGCGCGATCCCTCGGTGAAACCGGCCGCCGCCCCGAAGTAGGCGTCCCGCCCGAGGCGGGTTCAATCGGTCAATTCGAAGTTGAACGTGTTCGGGCCTCGGTCGGTGACCTCGGCCTCCAGGCCGGATTGCTCGGCGGAGAAATACTTGCGGGGGATGAGCGGGTCGCCGGTCCCCTGCATGTCCTCCTCCATCATTTTGCCCTTCATCTTGGCGGGGATGGGCTTGTCGGGTCCTTGCGCGACGATCGAGACCTTGTGCTTGCCGACGTAGGCCCCGTCCCCGGGCTGGAAGGTGCCAAGGCTGTAGTAACCGTTGGAGTCGAGAGGGCCTTGCGCGCCGCGCTGGCCAGGTTCGTCGGGAGAGAAGTAGACGGTGCCGCTGGGGACGGGCTCTCCCTTGTAGGTGACTCGTCCGTTGACCCTGGTCATGCCAGGCTCGCCGCCGCAGCCCGCCAGAAGCCAGGTCGTCAGGGTCAGTGCGAACGTCCAGGTCGTACGGGTCGCGAGCCCCGAGGCATGGAGTCGGGGAAGGCTTGGTCGCATGGTTCGATCTCGGATTCTGAAAGTCGGTGTGGCGTGACGCGCCCCGGTCCGGTCGCCGCGATGGAGTCACCGGACCGGGGCGCGTCGCGAGGTCAGTAGGCGTCGGCGCTGATGACCTCGGCGCCCGCTCGGCTGCCCAGCGCGTTGTAGGTCCGCTGATTGACCGTTTGCTTGACGAATCGGACCGAGCCGTCGGCGAGTCCGAAGTTGGCTCCACCAGGGTGGAAGCTCGAAAACCCGCGGCCCGACCAGCTATTGGCCCTGGCGTAGGCGGGGTTGCGCAGGCACGTCTGAAGCGTCCAGTTCAAGGGGAGGCAGGTGCCGTTGGTGGTCCCGGTGTTGGTATACCAGACGGCGCTCTGCGAGCGGACGACCGAGGCGACCTCGCCCAGTGAGATCGTGTTGCTGGTGCCGTCGGTGATCGCGGCGAGGGTCACGGCGCTGGACCGGCTTTGATAGTCGAACAGGCCCCGGTGGTTTGGGCCCGAGCCATACGCGCCGGTGGGCGAGGGGCAGTCGGCCGAGGCGGTCTCGGCGGCCGAGCCCGAGGCGTTGCAGCCTCCGCAGCCGTAGCGGTTGTTCGCCCCGGCGGTGTCATAAGGGTTGCCAGGCCGGTTGTTGTAGCCGTCGCCGTAGCTTCCGGCGTAGTTGCAAACCATGCCGTTTTGAAGGTTGGTGGAGGGGTTGTCCTTCGTCGCCGAGCCGCCGACGCAGGGGGAGCCCGGGGTCGTCCGGTCGTTCATCAG
>JBFWRA010000636.1:0-3931 GCA_050249155.1 Isosphaeraceae bacterium
TCGCGATGAACCGACCCCCCGTCTCGTCGATGACCACGACCTCGCGCCGAGGGTTCCTGCGCGACTCGAGCGCGGGGCTCGGCACGGTCGCCCTGGCCTGGATGACGGCCCAGGAGGCCAGGGGAGCCGAAGGCGTTCGGTTCGTCCCGAAAGCGCGCAGGGTCGTCCAGATCTTCGCCTGTGGTGGCGTGAGTCACGTCGATACCTTTGATCACAAGCCCGAGCTGACCCGCATGGCCGGTCTCGAAATGACCGGCAAGGGAAAGATCGACACGTTTTTCGGTCGACCGGGTCGGTTGATGCCCAGCCCGTTTCGGTTCCGTCGCCATGGTCGGTCCGGAAAGTGGGTCAGCGACCTGTTGCCCCATCTGTCGGGATGCGTCGACGAGATCACGTTCCTCGGCGGAATGGTCGCCAGGAGCTCCAACCATACGCCGGCGACGTTCCAGATGAACAGCGGGTTCACGATGAACGGCTTCCCCTGTCTAGGGGCCTGGCTCTCCTACGGCCTGGGGACCGAGAATCAGGATCTCCCGACGTTCGTGGTGCTGCCGGACCCCCGAGGACTCCCCGCGGGGGGTTCGATCAACTGGACCAGCGGGTTCCTGCCCGCGACGCACCAGGGCGTCGCGTTTCGCACGTCCGGCCCCGACGCCGAATCGGAGCCGATTCCCAACCTCTTTTCTCCCGAGGACCCGGACGCTCGCCGCCGTTCAGCGCGTCTGGAGGCGCTCGACGCGTTCAACCGGGAGGATCTCGCCGCGAACCCAGGCGACTCGCTGCTCGCCGCTCGCATCCGGGCGTACGAACTGGCCGCCCGAATGCAAGTGAGCGTCCCCGAGGCGATCCAGTTCACCCAGGAGCCCCGGGAGGTCCGCGCCCTTTATGGCCTGGATCGTCCCGAGACGGCGGGCTTTGGGAGGAACTGCCTGCTCGCGCGACGACTTCTCGAACGCGGGGTCCGCTTCGTGCAGCTCTACCACGGCGGGGCGTTCGGGTCCCCTCGGATCAACTGGGACGGACATGAAAACGTCCATGAGAATCACACGAACCAGGCCGCGAGCATGGATCAGCCGCTCGCCGCCTTGCTCCTGGACCTCAAGCGCCGGGGGATGATGGAGGATACCCTGGTCCTCTGGACGACCGAGTTCGGAAGGACGCCGTTCACCGAGGGGATCGGCGGGAAGGGGCGCGACCACCACCAGCTTGGTTTCACCTGCTGGCTGGCGGGCGCCGGTCTGAAGCCGGGGATCACCCACGGCGCCACCGACGAGCTGGGCTACCTCAACGCCGAGCACCCCACGACCGTCCACGACCTCCACGCGACGGTCCTACGCTTGCTCGGGATCGACCATAAAGCGCTTACCTATTATCATAATGGAATCAATCGCCGCTTGACCGACGTCCACGGCGAGGTGATCGATCCCATCCTGGCCTGATCACGCGCGACGGTTCCGGAGCCACGCCATGTTTCGACCACGGTTTCCACGATGGTGCGTCGCCTTGACGGTCCTCGTCGGCCAGAGCCAGGCCCTTCCTCGGGAGGCCCCGGGTCTGGAGCCCCGACCTCACGTTGAAGTCCGGGGGATCTACGGCGGAGAACCCGTCGAACTCATGCGCGAGGGTCGACCACTCTCGGAATCGGGGGTGAACGCGGTGTGGATTGGCTCGGGAGGTCTGTCCCTCCCCCTGGTCCAGCGGCTGAAAGGGCAGGGGGTCCGGGTCTTCGCCGAGTTCAACACGATGCACGACGCGGCGTTCCTCAAGGAGCACCCGGACGCCGCTCCCGTGGGGGCCGACGGCCAGGTCTGTCCTCCTCCCGACGGTTGGCAAGGGGTCTGCCCAACCCACCCCGGCTATCGAGCGGCCAGGCTCGCCGCGTTTCGCAAGGCCCTGGCCGACTTCCCGATCGACGGCATCTGGCTGGACTACCACCACGCCCACGCGAGCTGGGAGCAGGCCGTTCCCAACCTCCCCGACACCTGCTTTTGCCAGCGCTGCCTCGCTCAGTTCGAGAAGGAGACCGGCATCGCGTTACCCGAGGCATCCCCCGCTCGAAAGGCCGAGCGGCTCCTCGGCCCACTACGCAAGGAGTGGGTCGACTGGCGTTGTGGAGTGTTCACCGGATGGGTCCGCGCGTTCCGGGAGATCCGGGACGCCGTCCGTCCCAAGGCGCTGCTCGGCACGTTCCATTGTCCGTGGTCGCTCGACGACCACTCGGGGGCGCTTCGCGACAAGCTCGCGATCGACCTGCGGGAACAGGCCAGGGAACTGGACGTGCTGAGCCCGATGCCGTACCACGCTCGGTTCGGCCACGCGGACGATCCCGCCTGGGTCTCCCGGCAATCAGCCTGGCTGGGAGGCTTTCTCGGCCTGAGAGGGGAACCCGGGGAGCGTCCCCGGATCTGGCCGATCGTGCAGCTTTCGGACTGGGGAGAATCGGTTCCGGCGGATCAGGTGTCCGAGGTGCTCGATCATGGGACGAGAAAGCCGAGCACCGGGGTGCTGGTCTTCGCCTGGGGTTCGTTGCGACAGTCGGCGGGGAAGGTCGGGGCGATGGTCTCGACCTTCAAGGCGATTCGCCCCTGAGGGTCGGCCCCGCCCGTCCCACGATCGGCCTTGGGCCTGGCACTGAATTCGCTACAATGGGCGGGTCGACGGACCGAGGCCCACACGTCGTGGCGCGAATTCGGCCGCGCGGTGGAGGGTTCTCCCTTGAGCTGGACCGCGCTTGGTGCGGCCGACCTGCCCGATCCTCGGGCGTTCGCCCCGGAAGAATTGAACGCCATTCTGGCCGCCCACACGGAATGGCTGGATTCGGAGGGGCACCGGGGAGCCCGTGCCGACCTTCGCCGAGGGCTTCTCCGGGGACTTGATCTCTCCAGGGCCGACCTGCGCAGGGCCTGGCTCCGTGAAGCGACGCTCCGCGAGGCGAACCTCCAGGGTGCCCGGTTGGCGGGAGCCGACCTGACGGGTGCCGACTTGACTCACGCCAACCTCACCGGCGCGGCGCTCCGCGGGGCCGATCTCCGCGACGCCGACCTCGCGGGCACGGCGCTTCGCGACGCCGATTTGCAAGACGCCGACCTGCGCGACGTTCGCGGCATGACCGGCGGACAGATCGGCGGGTCGGACGTCGCCGGCGCGAAACTCCCCGACGCGATCGTGAAATTCGAGGGCCTCAGCAACGTCCAGGAAACCTCCAAGGGAGCGCAAGGGCTCTTCACCTCGATCCTGCTCCTCTGCGGCTACACCTGGCTGACCGTGATCGCCACCCGGGACGCCCAGCTTTTCAATCGGGCGGCGCCAATCTCATCCAGGCTACCCATCCTTGGAACGGAGATTCCCCTGGCGCAGCTTTACACGGTGATGCCACTGCTCCTGCTCGGCTTCTATTTGTATTTTTTGCTTTATCTCCAGCGGCTCTGGGAAGAATTGACCGACCTTCCGGCGGTCTTCCCGGACGGCCGTCCCCTGGACCGCAAGGCGTACCCCTGGCTGCTCAACGGTCTTGTTTGCATCTACTTTTCCAGGCTCAGCGATTATCGTTCCCCCCTGGCGAAGTGGCAGGCGAGGACGTCGGCGGGGGTCGCCTGGGGTCTTGTCCCGACCACGCTCTTGCTGATCTGGGGACGCTACCTCAGAAGTCACAACTGGTGGGTCACGGCGATCCACGTCGTGATCGTGGGAATGGCGATCGGGGCGGGTGTGGGCTTCTATCGGCTGGCGGTCAACACACTTCGAGCGGGGAGACCATCGCGACTCATCCAGCCAAAGCGCTGGGGACGACTCATGATGAACACCAAGGCGTTCACAACGGCGGTGGCGCTGGTGGTTTCGACCGTCCTGTTCGCGCTCTCGGCCGGGGCGATCCACGGGGTGAACTCCCGGCTTCTGAAATCCGGCGTTTCCGTGACTCGAGATCGGAAGA
>JBFWRA010000637.1:0-3897 GCA_050249155.1 Isosphaeraceae bacterium
TATGCCGAGAGGTCGTCGTTTGAAGCCGCGTCGTGTCTCATGAGGATTCCGGAGGGTCAGGGCCTGACGGGGCCGGGCCTCTTGCCTCCCGTCGATCGTGATCGAGGTTACCGTTCGACTCCCATCGCCGGCTCACAGGGAGCCAGGTACCACTTGCCTCTCACTTTGGACTTCTTCCGCGTCCGACAGCCCTCGCAGCTTCTCGCGGAGTTCACAGCGAGCGCGATGCAAGCGGCTTCGGACAGTCCCCACGGGGACGTTCAACGCTGTGGCGATCTCCTCATACCGAAGGCCGTCAAATTCTTTCATGACCACGACCACGCGTTGATCGGGGGCCAACGCGTTGAGGGCGTCCTGGACGATTCGATCCCGTTCGGCTCGTTCCAGGGGAAGGGACGGATCGCTCTCCCTGGGATCCAGCGCTGGTCCGGCCTCGGCCGCGCCTCGGCTCCGCCCAAGCCCGAGGATCGGTCGCCGCCGCCGCCGCTCACTCAGCGCGAGATTGACCGTGATTCGATAAATCCAGGTGTAAAAAGAACTTTCTCCATGAAAACGATCGAACTTCTCGAACCCTCGAAGGAACGCGTCTTGCAAGAGATCCTGGGCCGCCTCGGCGCTGCCGGCGAGCCGTAAGGCGGTGGGATACAGTCGGTCCTGGTGCCGAGCGACCAGAAGACCGTACGCCTCCGTCTCACCTGACCGACAGGCGTCAACGAGATCCTGATCGTCGAGGTTGCCGGACATCAATACTCTTGGACGCGGTTCGCCCATCCAGAGTTCCCGAAAATCCAGGTCGCCGCGTGAGAGTCGTCGGGCTGGCGTCCCCATCGGCACGTTCCTCATTGTACGCGAGCGGGGGTCGCCGAGGGTGCCATGAAGCGTGCCAGTCCCGCGAAGAATACCCAGAATTCCCTCCGTCTCCGCGATTGGGACCCCGGGAGGGTCTCCGAGGCGCTCGGGGTCGCCTTGACCCGGCTCGGAAGCGGTCCCTATCATGATTTTTCAACGCGTGACACGCGGGACGTCTCGACCGCGGCTCCTGGACACCTGGCTTGTCACCGACGGAGAGGGGCCGAACGCTCGCATGCCTCGCATTCTGGTCAGGTTTCAGGATGAGGAATTGACGCTGGAGGTCCCCGAGGATCGCCTGATCGCGGCCTGGCTAGGCCCCGGGGACTCCTCGGACCGGGACGACGCAAGGCGACTGGCGAAGGCTCTCGAAGAGCCCCGGGACTTTCCGCCGCTCCGTCAAGCCGTCGTGCCGGGCGACCGGGTCGTGATCCCCGTCGGGCCAGGGGTTCCTAACATAACCTCTTTTATTCAAGTCGTTTACGAGGTTCTTAGGGAGTCCGGCGTCGAGGCGGGAGATCTCACCATCCTCGCGGCCAACGGACGGGACGACTGGCTTCACGCCGAACTACCGGCGGGCGTCGTCTTCCGCACGCACGACCCGGATGATCAGGCCCAGATCGCCTATCTCGCGACGACGGCCGAGGGTCGCCGGATCTATCTGAACCGGTTGCTCACCGACGCCGATTTCGTGCTCCCGATCGGGGGGCTTGTTCACGACCCGATCAGAGGGAGTCTGGGGCCCTGGTCGGCCGTGTTTCCCGCGATGAGTGACGCCGAGACGCTGCGGGAGTTTCACGCGTCGGCCGGGCGGGCGGGACCGGACGCCGTTCCTGGGCTCGACGTCGAGTCCCCGACGCTACGTGAGGCCAGCGAGGTCTGTTGGCTCCTGGGTTGTCAGTTTCAAATTGGCGTGGTTCCGGCGGTCTCGGGTGTCTGGGACGTAGTGGCGGGGCTGGGCACGTCGGTGATGCGGGACGGAATCGAGGCGTTGGAGAAGGCCTGGGGATCGCGGGTCGAATCGCGGGCGGAACTGGTGATTCTGGGGATTGGGAGGCCAGGGACGCCAACGACGATCGAGGACCTGGCGCGGGGCCTGGCGACGGCCAGACGACTGGCCCGTCGTGGCGGCAAGATCGTGATCCTCTCTCGGACGAGGGGGGACTTCGGTCCGGCGATGAACGCGTCGCGAGGGCTGGAATCCCCCAGGGAGATGCTCGCCGCGCTCAGGGGTCTGGAGGATTCGCCGGATTACCTCGTGGCGCGGCAATTCGCCGCATCCCTGGCCTGGGCCGATCTTTACCTCCACAGCGACCTGGATCGGGACGTGGTGGAGGAATTCTCGATCGTGCCGCTGGATCGACCGGAGGAGGCGGCTCGGCTCGCCGCTCTGAGCGGTTCCTGCATCGTGGTCAGTCAAGGAGACCGGACTCACGCCAGCGTGACCGGGGAAGCGAACTCTTGAGGAGTCGTATGGAACACCCGGGTCATCGGAGCGATTCCCAGGACGAGGCGAAACTCCGCGAAATCTACTGGAGTCGACGGCTGGGCCGGATTCGGCTCCGCGCCGAGCCAGTCACCGTTCAACTCGAACGTTACCGCCAGGCGGCCGTGATCCTCTCCGCGGTGGCCGGTGGGATTGGGCTGGTGTTCATCGCCCTCTTCTCGGCGTTTCGTCAACCGATGGTGGGGATCGCCCTGGCGCTCCTGCTCATGGGGCCTCTGATCCTGATCAATTGGGTGGACTTCTGGAAGCTCCAATCCCGGGTGAACGCCTACCTTCGGGAGGTTGGGGGCGAGGGTGAACCGGACGCGAACAGGCCGCCGGGGGATTCGTCGCCAAATCCCCCGGCGGCCTGATGGATTGTCACCACGATCCTGGAGCGCCGACGCTCAGGAGTTCCTCCTCGACTTCCACCTCGGGGGTCGTCTCCAGCTCGTCGAGCCTCGGCAGGCCGAAGGTCCACTCGTCGGAGTCGGTCGAGGTCGCTTCGAGTTCGGTCTTGAGCCGCTTGCGGGCGGTGTGCAGCCGCCGCTTGATGGTTCCGATCGGCGCGTTGAGCCGTTCGGCGATTTCGATCAGGGACTGCCCCTGGATGTAGAAGGCCACGAGGGTCTCGCGGTCCAGGACCTTGAGCCGGCCGAGCCCTTCCCAGAGTCGCCGGGCGCGCTCCCGGCTGATCAGCTCGTCGAGCGGGTCGAGGCAGGCCCCGAAGGTTCCTTCCAGGACCACGGTTTCGACGCTCAGCGGGTCGTTCCGACGGGTCGCCCGGTTGATCGCCATCCGCGCCGCGACTTGACGGAGCCACCCGGCGAACCGTTCCGGCTCGCGAAGCTGGCCAAGCCGCTTCATGACGTGGAGGAAAACCTCCTGGGTCAGTTCGAGGGCCTCGCTCGGGTGATTGAGCCGTCGCAGGCAGATGGCGTGAACAGTGCGCTGGAACTGCTCCACCAGCAGGCCGAACGCCTCGCGGTCCCCCTCCTGGGCCCGTCGGACAAGCTCGGCCACCTCTTCCCAGTTTTCCGACTCCGGCCGCGTCTTGCGTACAGTCGCGAACACGATGATCTACCTTCCCCAGTCCACCTGAGGTCTGACCCGCGCGAGCCGATGGTCGGATGAATTCGACGGGCTCGCACTGGGCGGATACGCGGAGCACGGTTCGGTCACCCGCGGCGTTCACCACGACGGCGTGCGGACCCGGATCGCCGATCAGGAATCCCCGGCGTCGCGTCGGACGGGCCGCCGCGCCACGTTGGGGTTCCTGACGGAAGGGTCGCTCGCCGCGCGGCGTGAAGATGCGCGGTGATCGACGGTGACGGCTCGGGCGCGGTCCGCTCCCCCCGACGCTGAAACACGTTCAGCGCATGGGGCGAGGGTCATCCGCGCGGGCCGCCCACGGACTCAGGTGGCTGGTCTGGTGGACGTCACGACGGTGGTTCGACGTCGTTGAGTCAACGGTTCCAACACGTGTGAGCCGGAGGGTCGGCACTCATCCCCCCGCCGCCGCGGCAATCGCGGAGACGGGTCTGATCGCTCTTAGTCGGGTC
>JBFWRA010000638.1:0-3916 GCA_050249155.1 Isosphaeraceae bacterium
GACAGGTCGGCCACGCCCGACCTCGTCGTGTGCGTCACCGCGCCGCCGAGTGATTCGGCCGACACTTCCTCATGGGTCACGGTCTTCTCGACGTCGGGGCCGGTCACGAACATGTAGGACGAGTCGCGCACCATGAGGATGAAGTCGGTCATGGCCGGCGAGTAGACCGCGCCCCCGGCGCAGGGGCCCATCACCAGGGAGATCTGCGGGACGACCCCGGAGGCCAGCACGTTCTTCTGAAAGACGTCGGCGTAGCCACCGAGCGAGGCGACCCCTTCCTGGATCCGCGCCCCCCCCGAGTCGTTGATGCCGATGATCGGCGCGCCGGCTTTCAGGGCGTGGTCCATCACCTTGCAGATCTTCTCGGCGTGTGCCTCGGAGAGCGAGCCTCCGAACACCGTGAAGTCCTGGCTGAAGACGAAGACCAGGCGACCGTTGATCGTGCCGTACCCGGTCACCACGCCGTCGCCGGGAATGGAGGTTTGATCCATTCCGAAGTCATGGCAACGATGTTCCTTGAACATATCCCACTCTTCGAACGAGTCGGGATCCAGTAGCAGTTCCAGCCGTTCCCGGGCGGTGAGCTTGCCCTTGGCGTGCTGGGCGTCGATGCGCCTGGGCCCGCCGCCCAGCCGCGCGGCGGCCCGCTTTTCCTCGAGCCGGCGGATGATCTCGTGCATGGGGACGCCTCGGCGGCAAGCGGTGATCGTGGCTCACGTGGTTTCGTCGAGTTCCGACAGCAGGCGACGGGCCGCGGCGGAGGGGGTGAGGTCTCCCTCGGCGACCGCGTCGCGAAGCGAGTCCAGGCGGGGGCGTACCCTCGGATGGTCCAGGAACCTCGCCCGAAGGCCGGCGTCGATCAGGGACCACATCCAGTCCACCGCCTGTCGCTGGCGCTTGGCCTCGAATTCGCCGGTCGCGGTCATGGTCGCCTGATAACGCTTGACCTCGTTCCAGAACGTGACGACGCCGGTTCCGGACCGGGCGCTCAGGGCGAGCACGGGGGGCCGCCAGGACGGCGAGGCCGGGCGGAGCATCCCGATCGCTCCTTCGAATTGTTGACGCGCGCGCTCGGCGGCGGCCCGATCCAGGTCCGACTTGGTGACGACCACCACGTCGGCCAGTTCGACGACTCCTTTCTTGATGGCCTGAAGGTCGTCGCCGGCGTTGGGAAGTTGGAGCGTCACGAAGACGTCGACCATGCCGGCCACGGTGGTTTCCGACTGGCCGACGCCGACGGTCTCGACGATCACCACGTCGAACCCCGCGGCTTCACAAATGAGCATCGCCTCGCGTGTTTTCTCGGCCACGCCTCCCAGCGTCCCTCCCGAGGGGGACGGCCGGATGAACGACTCCGGCGAGACGGAGAGCCGTTCCATTCGAGTCTTGTCACCCAGGATCGAGCCGCCGTGGAGGCGGCTGGAGGGGTCGATCGCCAGTACGGCGACGCGGTGGCCGTTCTCGATGAGGTAAAGCCCCAGCGCCTCGATGAACGTCGATTTCCCAGCGCCTGGGGCTCCGGTGATCCCCACGCGGAGCGACCGGCCCGAGTGGGGCAGGAGCGCCTCGATCAGCGCGTCGGCCCTGGCCTGGTGGTCGCGCCTGGAGGACTCGACCAGTGTGATCGACTTGGCCAGGGCGCGCCGCTGTCGCCCGAGGACTCCGTCGACGAGCGCCTGATCCCGGGCCTCCAAACGCCGCTCCGTGTTCAAGGCGAGGTCCCCCCGTCCGTCAGGCGCTGGCGGACCTCGGTCGGATGGAGCGGAGGATGGCCCGGGCGCACGACGGGATGGGAGTGCCCGGACCGAAGACGGCCGCGACGCCCGCCCGCTTCAGGAAGTCGTGGTCCCGCGCGGGAACCACGCCGCCGACGAAGACCACGACGTCCTCGGCCCCTTGCGCCTTCAACGCGTCGATCAGCGCGGGGACGAGCGTCTTGTGCCCCGCGGCCAGCGTGGAGACGCCGATGGCGTGGCAGTCATTCTCGACGACCTGCCGGGCGGCCTCCTCGGGGGTCTGGAAGAGCGGCCCGACGTCGACGTCGAACCCAAGGTCCGCCAGCGCGGTGGCGACGACCTTCGCGCCCCGATCGTGGCCGTCCTGCCCCAGTTTCGCGACCATCACCCGCGGCCGACGGCCCTCCTCGGCCGCGAACGCCTCGACGTCACGTTTCAGCGCTTGCCAGTCGGCGTCCGACGCGAACGCCGCGCCATAGATTCCCGAGATCGTCTGGTTCGACGCCTGGAACCGTCCCCAGACCTTTTCCAGGGCGTCGGAAACCTCTCCGACGGTCGCCCGACGACGAACCGCCTCGATGGCCCGTTCCAAAAGGTTTCCCTCGCCGTCGCGGGCGCAGGCGGTGAGTGCCTCGAGCGCTTCGGCCACGGCGGCCGGGTCCCGATTCGCCCTCAGCGTCTTCAAGCGAGCGACCTGCGCGTCGCGCACGGCGGTGTTGTCGATCTCGCGAATCTCGACTGGTTCCTCGTGGTCAAGCTTGTACTTGTTCACTCCGACGATGACGTCCTTCCCCGAGTCGATCCGCGCCTGCTTTCCCGCGGCGCATTCCTCGATTCTCAGCTTGGCCCAGCCGGATTCGACCGCCTGGGTCATCCCGCCCCTCGCGTCGACTTCCTCGATGATCGACCAGGCCTTGTCGGCCATCTGCTGGGTGAGCGACTCCAT
Organism: Isosphaeraceae bacterium; assembly: GCA_050249155.1. GTDB lineage: Bacteria > Planctomycetota > Planctomycetia > Isosphaerales > Isosphaeraceae > JBFWRA01. The sequence continues at coordinate 2,683 of JBFWRA010000638.1, forward strand.
CAGATACGACCCCGCCCAGGGATCGACGACGTTGCGGATATGCGACTCCTCTTGAATCACGAGCTGGGTGTTTCGCGCGATCCTGGCCGAGAAATCCGTGGGCAGGGCGATCGCCTCGTCCAGCGAGTTCGTATGCAGGGACTGGGTTCCACCAAAGACCGCCGCCATCGCCTCGATGGTCGTGCGGACCACGTTGTTGTGGGGATCTTGCTCGCTGAGCGACCAGCCCGAGGTCTGGCAGTGGGTTCGCAGCATCTTCGACTTGGGGTTTTTGGCCCCGAATCCATTCATGATCTTCCACCAGAGCAGCCGGGCGGCCCGAAGCTTGGCCACCTCCAGGTAGAAGTTCATCCCGATCCCAAAGAAGAAGCTGAGTCGGCCGGCGAACTCGTCGACGTCCAGCCCCTTGGCCATCGCGGTCTTGACGTACTCCTTGCCGTCGGCCAGCGTGAACGCCAGCTCCAGGGCCTGGGTGGCCCCCGCCTCCTGCATGTGGTAGCCGGAGATCGAGATCGAGTTGAACCTCGGCATATGATGCGCCGTGTATTCGATGATATCGGCGACCACGCGCATCGACGGCCCGGGGGGATAGATGTAGGTGTTGCGGACCATGAACTCCTTGAGGATGTCGTTCTGAATCGTGCCGGAGAGCCGGTCGCGGGTCACGCCCTGTTCCTCGGCCGCGACGACGTATCCCGCGAGCACGGGGAGCACCGCGCCGTTCATGGTCATCGAGACGGAGATCTGATCGAGGGGGATGCCCTCGAAGAGGATTTTCATATCCTCGACGGAATCGATCGCGACGCCCGCCTTGCCGACGTCGCCGGTGACGCGGGGGTGGTCGGAGTCGTACCCTCGGTGCGTCGCCAGGTCGAACGCCACGGAGATTCCCTGTCCGCCTCCGGCCAGGGTCCGCTTGTAGAAGGCGTTGGACTCCTCGGCGGTGGAGAACCCGGCGTACTGGCGGATCGTCCAGGGCCGACCGGCGTACATGGTGGCCTGGGGGCCCCTGATGAACGGTTCGAGACCGGGCAGGGTATCGACGTGGGGAAGTCCCTCCACGTCCTTTCGGGTGTACAACGGCTTGACGACGATCCCCTCGGGGGTGACCCAGTTCAGGGTGTCGAGGTCGCCTCCCCGGGTCGCCTTGGCCGCGGCGTTTTTCCAGAGGTCCAGCTCGGAGGAATCCGGCAACCGCTCGCTCATCGCGAAGCCTCTCGGGTCGTGGACGGGG
>JBFWRA010000639.1:0-3910 GCA_050249155.1 Isosphaeraceae bacterium
AGTTCCTCCCCGGATTCGAGACGATCGGAGCGGAGCCGGATCGATTCCACGGTGGCGACCTTGCGTCCCTCGGCGATCTCCACCTCGCAGTCGATCGCCTCGATCCGTAGTCGTTCGTGGGGGTTGCGGGTCAGCATGTTGACGATGTTTCCCAGCGGGCCGAAGAGGGCGGCCGGTCCCATCACGCCGGTATAGCGGGGGCCGCTGAGCGTGTCCTCGAACTTGATGGGGGCGTGGTCCTTCAGTCGGACGACCGCGTTCATCCGGGCGGTCAATTCCTCGGGGAGGTTCCCCTCGGTGTCGATCGCGTTGGTCAGGACCGAGAGGACCAGCGAGGCCAGGAGGTTCGGTTCCCGAACGATCTCGACGTGGTAGGTCACGGGATCGGAGAAGCGCCCGGATTTGACCTTCACGCTCATCGGAATCATGTCGGGCTTTCGGCCCAGCCAGCCCGCGACGCAGGTGCTGACGTCGGTGTCGAGCACGCCGACGACCTTCAAGGGAGAGCCCATCTTCATGCTCACGCTCGCGCGCGGATAGACCGTGTGGATGTAGCCGGTCATCATCGGGAACTCGCAGGCCCCCAGGCTGAGCATCGGATGTCCGAAGCCGTAGACCCGGTCTCCCTCGACGTGGGTGACCGTGCCGATTCCGGACACGTCGAAGTCGCCCGTGACCATGGCGATTCCGAGCGGCGAACCGGGGACCAGGGGCTTATCCCCCTCCTCCCGAATGATGTCGGCGGTCGCCGCGCCGCCGGCGACGGGGGCCATGTTCCAGGGCCGCAGCCCCTGTTCGAGCAACGCCAACGCCCTGGGGCTGAATCCCGAGGCGGACACGGGCATCGCGATCGCCTTCATCCCGGCGGGGGTGGGAAGGGGGGGCCGCGCCTTCGCGAGGACGTCCGGATCGTCCCGCAGCAGGACCGACCCGTTGGGAATCGCGCGGGAGACGTGGCTCCCCGCCTCGAGGGCCTCGGCCGCGACCCTTCGGTCGCTGGATCGGACGTAGGAGACCATTTGTTCGAACGGGGTGACTCCGGCGATCGGGTCCTTGGCGAACTCCCAGGCGAACGCGACCGCGCCGACGAGCTTCCCGTCGATGGTGATCGGACTGCCACTCATCCCCTGAATGATGCCGGCATGTTCGAGGTTGCAGCCAGTCAGGCGGCAGAGCACCATGTCCCGACCGGGGCTAACCCCCTTCATCACGCCGAGCACCTCGGCCCCGAACTCTTCGAGCTTGGTGCCGACCATGACCGTCCGACCCGTCCCCTTCATCCCTGGCCGAAGGTCTTCCACCTTCCAGTAGGTCGAAGGGTCGGGCTCGGCGGCCCTGGCGATTCGGGCCGAGTCCATTGGGAAAAAACCAAGAGTCACGATCACGACGGAGAGGGTCGCGAGGGGCGCACGGATCGTCATGAAAAACCCCCTGAGGCGTTCCGGGGAATGGTCGGTCGCGTCGATTGAACGAGGACGTGAAGGTAAGGCAACTGCGTCGAGGAGGAGCGACGTTTGCCAGCGGCGAGAGATGGGACGTTTCCGCCGCGGGCAACCGGGGTGGGGAGGGGTCGGATCCTTTGGGGATCGTTCCTCCTCTTTCAATCTAGCGACGGTTTAACAATGAGTCAACCTGGAGCGCGCGGCGCGATCGTCAGCGACCTCGGGTCCACTTGAGGAGTTCATCCCGGATGACCGTTCCCTTCTTCAAGTTGGGTCGACGGATCGGGTGGACGGCGGAGCGACTCCTCCTTCAAAAGCGCGAGGTTTTCTCGGGCCAGCGACTGGCGCAGGGCCTTGGCCAATCGACGGGTCGCGGCCAGGTCCCGCCAGGCGAACACGAGCAGGCCGGCGACCTCCACGAGCACGAGGGTCCAGACGGCGACGTACGCGAAGTTGGGACGACCGTTGACCTTGGGGCTGAGCAGGGAGCCCACGACCATGGTGAGCCCCGTCATCAACATGAGCAGCGAGCCCGAGCGTCGCCGACTCTTCCGGCCAGGGTCGGCCAGGGGGTCGGACTCGTCCCGTCTCCGACCGAGCAGTTCCTGCGAGAGTAGAAGGATCAACGCGACCAGTCCGACGGCGATGGCCAGGACAAGGCCCTTGGAATCCCACGGGGCGATCGGTGGCGCGGGCATCGAGTTCTCGCCGCGGGTCCAGGTCGGGAAAGGATTTCAGTAAAGATCGGCGTTCGTCAAGAGCTGCTCGATCCGGTCACTGTGCTTGGAGATCTCCAGGAGCGCTTCCCGGACGTCGGTGGCCGAGACGTGGTCTCGCAGGAACGTTCGGTTCATCACCAGCATGGGGGTGCCATGGACCGTCCGAACGCAGAGGCTGCCGAAGGTCAATTTGTCGTTGAGTCTCAAGGCGTACTCGAAGTGGTCGGGTGACGCCGGGCCGCAGACCGAGAAGAGCGACAGGAGCCGCTCGTTGGCGGGACCGATTCCGGACTCCACGTAGACTTCCTGAAGTCGATCCTGTGGTAGCCGGAAGATGATCCGAAGCGCCTCGCGACCTCCCTGCGCGAAGCAATCCAGACCGCGCAGGGCCTCTCGGACGAGATCCTCCGTGGCTCGGCTTCGTCTCTCCAACACTTCGAGTTCGTTCGAGAGTTCCTGGCAGGTCTCGTAACGGTCCTCCGGACGTTTGGCCAGGCAGCGCTCGATGACGTTCACGATCGGGATCGGGACGTCGGGCACGACGGCTCGAACGTCGGGGACCTGGGCGTTAAGGTGAAGTCGGATCAGCCTGCTGATCTTGTCGGAGGCGAACGGGAGCCGCGCGGTGACCAGGTAGTAGAACATCACGCCGAGGGCGTAGACGTCGGACCGAACCGTCGCGGGAGCGCCCTTGAACAACTCGGGGGCCATGTGGGTAGGGGTGCCCGCCAGCGCCATGCCGAGGCGGTCGGCTTCGGTCGCCCGGTGGACCAGTCCGAAATCGGCGAGCTTCGCGTGCCGCATGGTGTTCAGCAGGACGTTCGCCGGTTTCACGTCGCGGTGGATCAGGCCGGCGGCGTGAGCCGCCTGGAGACCAAGGGTCACCTGTCTGACGAGCTTCGAGGCGAGGTAGGGGTCGAGCGGCCCCTCGCGAATCATCAATTCCCGAAGGCTCGTTCCGCCAGGGACGTACTCCATTTCGATGAAGTGATAGCCGCGATCGCTTCCGACGTTGTAGATCGTCACCACGTTGGGGTGGACGATGTGGGCGGCGGCTCGAGCCTCGGCCCAGAACCGGTCGCGTAGCAGCGGCTCTTTCCTCACGAGCCCCGGATCGAGGACCTTCACCGCGCAGAAGCGATTCAAGCCCAAGTGTTCCGCTCGGTAAACCCGACCCATCGAACCCTTTCCGGCGAGTTCGCAGATTCGGTACTGGCCCAGCGCCGTTCCCGCCAGGGGGTCATGGTCGTCGAGACCCGCCTTGGGTTGCGTGGCGTCGGCGGGCGGGTCGAAGTCCCAATCTCCGAAGGGCTGGGTTTCCGCGTGGCTGGCGTCCCCTTGCGAGGGGAAGGGCTCGATGCGCGGGGGGGCGGCGGCGCGATCCGGGACGGTGGGCGACCCTGGCAGGACGGAAGCCCGACCGCCGTCGTCCTGGGGTAATCCCGTGCCCTCTCGCCGGAACATGAATGAGTCCTGGGGTCGCAGGCCCTGAGTTTCGGAAGGAAACGCGTTCAAATTGTGGGATTCCGTTCGTGTCACTCCGATTCCCTTCTCGACGTCGCGCCGAGGCCGTCTGAAGTCGCAACCTGGCCTTCACGGGGAATCGGTGGATCCGCATCGATCGGGAGCGAATGGCGGGTCGAACTCTCCACGAGTTCCCGGGCGTCGTCGCCCATTCCCGAGATCGATCCGTTCGCATTATAGACCGATCGCGCCGGGAAGGACACGTCAAGGCGCGTGTCGGGCCGC
>JBFWRA010000640.1:0-3905 GCA_050249155.1 Isosphaeraceae bacterium
TCTCCCGGCTCCCCTTCCCAAACGATCGCGGCCTTGTTCTTCATCGGGCCTTCACAGTGGCGGTCGACGCAATTGTAAGAGGCGTTGATCTGGCCGCCGACGAACCATTTGGCGAAGGGAGGGTTCCACTCCAGCACGCGGGTCCAGGGTTTGAACCAGTGGAGGTTGCTCGCCTGTTCCGCCCAGAAGCCTTCCGGATCGTCCTTGGCGCGGTTCCAGAGCGCCTCGTACTGGTCCAGGCTCGAGACGTGGGCGTCCTTGGCGAACGCCTCCGGGGGGGGGAAGACTCGGCCCTCTTGAAGAACGCTTTCGATCGATCCATGCCCAGGTTCGGCGGTCATGTCGCGGGCTCCGCGGTCAGGTCTTCAAGAATTCGGGGCGGCGATCGCGTGGCGAACCCCGATCGGGTCGATCTTCGTCACAGTCGATCGCCCGGGCGTGCGTCGGAGCGTCGGCGTCGGGGGGACGCGAGGGCTCCAGGAAGCTCACGACCGGGCGGTGCTGGGGAGACTTCGGATGGTAAATCCGTGCCTCTTCCGAGTCAACGACCACGCGACTCATGACGGGGGCCGGCTCACTCCATTTCCAGGATCTTGCCGTCGAGCGAAACGCGCACTTCTCGGATCTTGCCGTTGGCGGCCCTGCCGCGAACCTCGTACGACTCCAGCGTGCCGTCCGGGCCGTGGTTGCTCCAGGAGTCCTGAAAGTCGATCCCTGGCAGGCTGGCCTTGGCGGCCTTGAGGACGTTCTCGGGAAGATCCTTGACGGCCACGACGCGGCGGCTGGTCCCCTTGTATTCCTCGTGCTCGCCACATCCCCCAAGGGTCAGGGCGCAGAGCGTCATCGCCGCGACGAACCCGCGCCGGCCTCGTTCAATAATCATCGGAGATCAGTTCTCCCCCCGCCCTGGTGCTGAGGGCTTTGTACACGTTGTAGTTCATGGAATTCCGCAAAAACCGGACGTGGCCGTCGCCGTAGAGAAAGTGCGATCCCTTGTCGTGGCGGGAGAGGAACTGGTTGACGTCTCCCCAGGGATCGCCTGGCCCGTGTCCCTCGCCGGTATGGCCGATCGTCATGCCCGAGCCGTCTTCTTTTCGGCAAACGCCCGCGTCGGGTTCGTAAGGGTCCGGGGCGCACGACCAGAGCTGAGCGCCCGGGACGGACCCGACCCAGGTGGCGTTGCCTCGACCGGCGTTTAGAGTGATCGAGCGTTCCCCAACCACGATCGTCTGGGTGAGGCCGTCGGTGATATCCTGCAACCTCACGAAGCTATTGCGGAAGAAGACCCCGTCCCCGTCGACCCCCGGCTCACCGATGCCGAAGACTCCAACGTAGTTGGAACTCGCCACGTCGCAGATCGCGTGCGAGACGGAGTAGATCTGGCCGCCGTAAATCCAGACGGTTCCTTCCGACGGCTCCCAGGTGGCGGGCATGTTGTCCGACGGGCAGAGGTACGCCGCCAGCCGGGCGATCCGAGCCGTGCCGTTGATTCGGTCGAAGATGGGACGTTGAAAGTTGATCGAGGAAAAAAGGGGTTGCTGATCGAGTTGGGGCAGGATCATCGCGGCCCATCCCCAGCCAGGACCCGCCTCCTTGAGCAGGAACCCGTCCCAGGTGCTGACATAGCCAGGGGGTAGGCCAATGTGCGTGGTGGTGTAATTGGCGAAGGCCAGTCCCATCTGTTTCAGGTTGTTCGTGCAGGTGGTGCGCCTGGCTTGCTCCCGGGCGGCTTGCACCGCGGGGAGCAAGAGCCCGATCAGCACGGCGATGATGGCGATGACGACCAGGAGCTCGATGAGAGTGAAACCCCTGCCGCGAAATCTCCCGGGAGAGGACATGGCAACCTCGACCGCTTGAGGGGAATGACTCGGGCGAGACGTCCCGAAGAAACGTTTTATTTTATCACACGGTGGCGGAAGCGGTTCAAACCCGCCTGAATTATAGGGCCGTCCCCGGTGCCGGCCACATTCACGCGGCCGCGGCGGCGTCGGGGCCGGTCAGGGCCTCGATCGCCGCGTCGCCGGCGCTTTCGCCGGCTCGGACGACGTCGGGGATGCCCACGCCGTCGAAGGCGTTCCCGGTCAGAATCAGCCTGGGCTGCCGCGCGGCCAGCCCACGGATGGCCTGGATCCGATCCAGATGGCCCAGGGTGTACTGAGGCATCGCCCGCGGGTGCCGGCCCACCTTGATGAGGAGTGGTTCCCCGCGAGCCCCCAGCAGGTCGTGAAGTTCGGTCTGGACCAGGGACTTGATCGCCTCGTCGTCGCGGTCGAACAGCTCGGGTTGCGTCGCGCCTCCCACGAAGACCCGCATCAGGACCGTCCCCGCCGGCGCCCTGTTCGGAAACTTCACGCTCAGGAACGACACCGCGAGGATCGATCGGCGCTCGATCGCCGGAACGACCGCCCCGAAACCGTCCAGCGGGTGCCCCACCCGGTCGCGAGGGTAGGCGACGTTGACGATCACCGAGGACGCGTAGGGGATCGCCCGGAGTTGAAGGGCCAGGGAGGAATCCACGCCTTCGAGCAACCGGGCGCTGGCGTGGGCCTCGGTGGCCATGACGACCGCGGCGGCCTGGATCGGAGGTCCGTCCAGGAGGTCGACGATCCAGGGCGAATGGGGAGGGTTGCGGCTCACGCGACGGACCGGCGTGTTCAATCGCAGCGCCCCAGGGGGCAGTGTGTCGGCCAGAGCCAGCGGGAGCGTGTCCATTCCCGGTTCGAGCGTCACGAACATCCCGTAACGCGCTCCGGAGGCTTCGCGATCGGCTCGAGCCTTGCGGGCCTCGCGGATCGCGGCGAGGATCACGCTTCCGTGCTCACGTTCCATCTTGACGAACTGGGGCAGCGTGGCCCGAAGGCTCAGCTCGTTGGGGTCGGCCGTGTAGATTCCACCGACCAGGGGTTGGACCAGGCGCTCCAGCGCCTCGCGACCAAGTCGGCGCTTCACGAACGACGCCAGGCTCTCGTCCCCTTCCACGTCCCGGGCGGGCCGGACGAGGTCCAGCAGCATTCGGAGCTTTCCCGAGACCGACAGGATCGGCGTCGTCAGGATCGGAAGCACCCGGTTGGGGGCCATCAGGACGAAGCCCTCGGGCACTGGCAGAAGTCGGCCTTCGCGAACGACGAACGACCGACGGTGCTTCGGCTCGGTCCCCACCAGTCGATCGGCCAGCCCGAGCCGTCGGCAGAGGTCGACGCCCCACGGCTTGTTCGTGATGAAGGAATCCGCCCCGCCCTCCAGGGTGAAGCCGTCGACCCGTTCAGTCCAGACGGCCCCGCCAACCCGATCCTTCGCCTCCAGCACCACCACTTCGACCGTCCGACGCTCCTCCCGAGCGCGCTCGAGGATCCGGTGCGCGGCGGTCAGGCCCGAGAGCCCCGCTCCGATCACGACGACGCGATTCTGGTGTGGGGGACGCTCGGCCAACGGGTGCTCCAGGTCCGGAAGAGAGGAGGAGGTCAGCGAATCCGGCACGGTCGAGGGGGGACGAGGAACCGCTCCGACGCGATCGGCGGCGGGGTTCGCGGAACGTTGCGTTTCAACACCATTTTAATCGGCACCACCCGAGTCGCAAGGGACCGCCGACCGAAGCGAGGAGGGAGCGTGGCGAAGTCGTCTGGAAGCGAGCGGATCGCCTGGCGTCGGGGCCTCGGAAGTCCTTTGAGCGACTCCGCGATCCTCCCGCTTGGGTTCGTTTCGCGCGGACCCCTTCTCGGGAACTCACCGCGGCGCGTGAGACCGGATGACGTCGACCACGGCGAGAACGGCGTCCACCGGGGTGTGGGGAAGGATCCCATGACCCAGGTTGAAGATATGGCCTGGGCGACCCTCGGCTTCGTCGAGAATTCGACGGGTTTGCCGTTCGATTTCCTCGCGAGGACCGAACAGGACGGTCGGATCGA
>JBFWRA010000641.1:0-3889 GCA_050249155.1 Isosphaeraceae bacterium
AGGGATGACCTGGGAGAACTCGTCGCCAAAGAGGGGTTCGAGCTTCAGGGACTTGAAGTGGTCGAGGACGTAGTCCCCCGCCTTTCGGGCCCCCGCGCCGCGCCGTCCCTCGAACTCGGGGCTGGCGAGCGTGAAGACATGCTTGCGCAGGCGTGGCAACTCCGGCTCGGGGCGGAGGTCCTCCGCGCGCGCTGGGGACGCTCCACAGCCCATGGCCAGGGTGACGACCATCAGGGTCGATCGAATCCTCGCGTTCGGTCGAGTCGTCATGGATCGATCAGCCGATGAAGGCCGCCTCCCTGGCAAGGTCAAGCGTATTCCAGAAACTCGTTTCGATCGACGTGATCGATCGACGAGCCGAAAAAAACGCGTCCGATTTCCGACGCGCTGGGAATTCGCGTGGCATAGTGCCTTTGGTCTCGGATTCTGTCCCTACATGGAGGTGGAACGTGTCCCGAGGAACGTGGTTCAAGGTGCTCGCGGTCGCCGCGATGCTGACTGGGTTCGTTGGCGGTGGATCGGCCAAGGCGCAGGACTGGACGGACTACCTGCACTGGCCCTACGTCCCGCCTCAAGTGCCCGGCAACGGCTTTGAGTACAACTCGCTGCACGACGGGTTCTACGTGTACCCGAAGGAAAAAAGGATTGTTCCGCAGATTCAGGGCCCTTACTACCGTAACTACTACGGCGGGATGCGGATTCTGGGGATGCGGCACCCGCACAACTGGCACGGCCTGAACAAGACCAAGTACTACTCCGGATACCACTTCGCGCTCGACGTGTTTTGAGCGAGTCGTCGGACTCGGGTCTTGCTTGACGGCCGCTCCGACAGTTTCGGAGCGGCCGTTGGCGTTTCGAAATCGAAACGAGTCGAGTCAAGTCGAGCGGGACCAGCCGGCTCTCGCGGCGTTCATTTTAGACGCTTCCCACCGCCAGCGCGATCTGGTAGTAGGCTTCCGCGGCCTGGCGGACCTGGTCAAGATCCACCCATTCGTCCTTGGTGTGGGCCTGGGCGATGTTGCCTGGTCCGAAGACCAGGCAGGGCAGGCCGGTCTCTCCCAGCGGGCCGGCGTCGGTTCCGTAGGGTACTCCCGTGACGGTGGGGGCGGTCCCGGTGGCGGTGGCGATCGCCAGTCGTAGCGGAGGCACCCAGCGGTCGGATTGGGAGTGCTCCGGAGAGAGCGGGGGCATCTTGACCCACGGGGGAAGGAACTCCAGGTCGGAAAGGTCGCCCAGTCGGTCTCGCAGGAAGTATTCCGCCCTGGCGATGCAGCTGGCCGGCGTTTCTCCCGGAACGAGCCGACGATCGATCTCGATCTCGCAACGGTCCGGGACCACGTTGACGCTCTGTCCTCCCTCGATCCTTCCCACCGAGAGCGTCGGCGGGCCGAGGACCGGGTGGCTGGGCCCGCTGGAAAGTTCCCTGGCGTGGGCGGACAGGACGCTCACGACGGCCGCCATGCGATAGATGGCGTTCTCGCCCAGGTGGGGCGTCGAACTATGACAGGCCACGCCGTTGGCCCGGATCTTCCAGCGCACCGCGCCCTTGTGACAGTTCACGATCTGAAGCTCGGTCGGCTCGGCGACCACGGCGAGGTCCGCCCCGTGCGCGGTGAGGGCCAGCTTCGACGAGCCCGTGTGCGTGAACTCCTCGTCCACGGTGCAGGCCATCACGACGGCCGCCGATCCTTCGGGACGCTCTCGAACCAGCCTGGCGAACGCGGAGAGCATGGCCGCCATGCCCCCCTTGATATCGCAGGCCCCTCGGCCGAACATCCGACCGTCCTGGACCGTGGGACGGAACGGATCGATCGTCATGCCCTCGGTGGGCACCGTGTCCTGGTGGGCGTCGAAGAGAACCGTCCGACGCGCTCCGGAAGGCTCGTACCGGGCGATCACGTTGTCTCGACCCGGCGAGACGTTCTGGCGCTCGAAGGAAGCGCCGAGTCGTCGAAACCAGCCTTCGAGGTAGTCGGTCATTCCTCCTTCGAGGAACTCGGGTCCGCTGACGGGGCGACCCATCGGGTTGACACTGGGGATCGCGACCAGCTCGGCCAGCAAACGGGTGACTTCGTCCAAGGCTTGGCTCCCCCTGGGTCGATCGAACGCGCGGCAGTGGGAGATTCGCGAAGCCCCACCCCATCGCAGGCGATCTTAACCAAGGAGCCCCGTCCGGTCACGCGCCGACTCCGGAACGTCGAGGAAGCGGGAAAGGTCGAGAACCCGCCCGCCCGCGATCAATCGCGCGACGCGGAGGAACCGCGTCGTCCTGGTCGTTCCCTTCACCTCACTTGACTCGTTCGATGTATTCGCCGGTCCGGGTATCGATCCGAATCTTCTCGCCGGGGCCGATGAAGGGCGGGACCTGCACCTTCAGGCCGGTCTCCATGACGGCTTCCTTGTACTGGTTGGTCGCGGTCGCGCCCTTGATCGAGGGCGGGGTCTCGGTCACGGTGAGGTCGATCGACGCCGGAACGTCGACCGAGACCGCCTTGGCGGCCACGTACTGAACCATCACCTTGGAGTTCGGCAGGAGGTACTGCATCGCCGTGCCGAGGATTTCCGGAGAGAAGGAGAGCTGGTCGTACGTCTCGGTATCCATGAAGACGTGCTCGTCGCCTGACGAGTAGAGATACTCGTATTCCTTCGTCTCGACGTAGGGCACCTCGATCTGGTCGACCGACCTCAGACGTTTGTCGATGATCGCGCCGGTGTTCATGTTGCGGAGCTTGGTCTGCACCATCGCGCGGAGGTTGCCCGGGGTGTGGTGGGCGAAGTCGACGACGACGAAGTTCGTGCCGTCAATGGTCACGACCATCCCTCGGCGGATGTCGTTGGCCTTGATCATCATGGCGGTAGGCTGGCCCCAAAGGAAAGAACGGCCCGGATTTCGGTCGAGTCGAAACCTGTCGCGAGGGTCTGGATTCACGCGGTGAATCCCAGGACCACAGGCGAGGGGCCCGATCGCCGGGCTCGTTCGAATCGCCCAGGCCGCCTCGCCGTAAGACGGTCAAGGTACCCGAACGTCGGAACCTTGACCAGGGCATTTACGCGCGGGGGCTCAGGGCGCGACCACCCGGTCACCGACGTGGGTCCGACCATACCATCGCCAGTAGTCGCGGTCGGTCGCCGGGGGTTTTCGGGCGGGGGAGGGGATCAAACTCCCCTCGAACAGGCCCGAGTCTCGCGCGTCGCGCGAGGAGGTCGCGGCCACCGGGCGGTCTTCCGGTGGCGCGAGTTCGCCAGGCATGAAACCCCCTTCGCGGGTTGGGTTGCCCAGCATGGCGAAGGTGACGAAGACCAGCGTGACTCCGGCTCGTGCCAACGTCGGCATCGTCCGCCTCCCGCCTCCAGGATCAGGGCATCACGCGGTCGAGGAGCCCTCGGACGAACGGGGGAACGAAAGGTAGCACCGCGCCTCGGGGCACGAGTCGCCCGTCATAGTATCCGTAGGGACCGTAAGGATAGGGCCCCATCCCCGGCCTGACGGGATAGCCCGGAGCGAACGGAGTGACGACCCCTGGGGTCACGTAGACCCTGTCGGCTGGAAGTCCCTCGGCCCTGGGCTCGCCTCGCGTCGCGGAGCGATCGGGGTCCGCGTCGACGATCGCGGGCGGGAGCGTGTCTTGGGATCCTCCCTCCTGGACCCTGGGCCTGGCCACGGTGTGTCGGCGGGACTCGTCCTCTCCGAGCGGCACCGCTCCCTCCGGGCGGTCCTTGGACCAGTAACCGGCGCGATAGTCCCAACCGTTGGCCAGGCGGTCCCATCGGGCGGGGACCCAGTCCCAGCCAGGCTGGGCGTTCGACCAGAATCCTGGCACCCAGGTCACGTCGGCCCCGTCCCGGGTCGGCTCATAGTGGCCTGGGACGTAAAACGTGTTGGGACCGG
>JBFWRA010000642.1:0-3888 GCA_050249155.1 Isosphaeraceae bacterium
CCCCATTTTGAAACCAGGAATGGCCCCGCGTCCCCGCCGAACTTCCTCTCGCCGCGGGCTCGCATCGCGTAGGATGGGGCGGGTGAGCCGCCTCCGCGCCGACCCGTCCGTCGAGCCGGGGAGTCCGCGACGTCCAGAGCGAGGGGGAGACGTGTTCAAGAAGAATTCGACCATCGCGAAACTCGTCTGGGGAATCCTCCTCCTTGGAGCGTTCTTCGTCCGCGAACCCTGGTCCGCGTCCGCCGACGACGCCCCGACCGTCGAGGACTTCCGTTACGTGGTCGAGATCTTCGAGGCCGGCCCCGAACGGATCGCGAAGTCGGAGATCGTCTGCCGGGAGGGGACCTTCTACCAGTTCTTCTCGCGGGCTCGGGAGGAAGTGGTCGTGATGGAGGTCTCGCCGAGTTTCCGGGTCACCCTGATCGACCTGAAGCGCAAGGTTCAGTGCCAGGTCCACGCCGTGGAACTCGCGGCCCACCTGGACCGACTCCGCCGCGGACTGGCCTCGACGGTCCGGAAGCTGGAAGCCTCGGAGGAACGTGGGGATCGGGTTTCCGCCGAGATGATCCGCGACCTGGCGGAGCCGAGGTTCCATGAGCGGTTCGATGAGGAGAAACGATCGCTCCTGCTGGAGAACGCCTCGGTCACCATCGAGGCCCTCGGTGAGACGGAGGCGGCTCGGGAACGACTGAGGCTCCTCCGAGTCGTTCTGGAGAACCTCGCGACGTTCGCCTCGATGCGCGAGCCCGACGACGTTCCCCCGTTCGCGATGCGGCAGACGATCCAGCGGTTCCTCGGCGAGCGGAACCTGCTCCCGAGGGAGATCTCGATGACGGTCAGGCTGGCCGGTCCCCCTCGTAAAGTGCGGTGGGTCTACCAGCTCGTGCCGACGTTGACCGACCGCGAGCGCGAGGCGATCCGCAGGGTCGAACTCCTGCGGGCCACCGCGACCTTCGTGTCGTTCCGAAACTATGAGGAATGAACCGCCGATCCTCGGTTCACGAAGGTGCCGCGCGGGCGTTATGCGAAGATCCTTCGCGCGATCATGTGAATGGGTGGCTGGGGTCTCGCGGACGAGACCCCAGCCACCCCCTCTCAAGATTCGACCAGGTGATTCTCCCCCGACTCCTAACTGTTCGAGGGAAGATCGCGCCTGGCGAACAGGATCAGGGCCAACGCCGTCCCGACCCCGAAGACGATGAGCAAGACCATCGTGTTGTACGCCAGCGGTTCACCCTCGATCGCGACCGTGACCGGGGCGTACGCCTGAAAGACCGAAAGCCGTTCGAGATACCATTGATAGTCGGGAAACTGCGCGGCGACCGAGAGCGACACCAGCCCCGCTAGCAGGATGGCCGTGCTGAAAAGCGTCGGACGCCACCGGACGACGTCGCAGGCCGAGAACGGAACGGTGCAGCCGAAGACCGCCAGCCCCAGGGCCACGACCATCGTCGCCGGCTTCGCCAGTGTCAAAATCGTCGGTGGCGACTTCAACGTGTAGAACAGGTGACCCGCCATGTTGCCGGCGATCAGGCAGCCCGCCAGCGTCAGCAGGCCCAGAAGCACGAACGCGACCTGCGATACGAGATACCCCGACCGCGTCACTGGCCTGGACAGCGTCACGTCGATGGTGCCGCGCTCTATCTCTCCGGCGATCGAGTTCGCCCCTCGCGAAATCGCCCACGACAGCAGCGTCAAGACGATCACAGGGTGGTTCCACCAGCAAACCTCAAGCGCCGTGGTGGAAAAGTCCATCGCGGGACCGCCCAACGCCTGAACCGGGCGAAATCGGCGACTATTCGTGGCGAAATCCCCTTCCGCCATGAGTCGCTCAAACCTCCAGGCCAGCCAGACCGTCAACACCGAGAGCCCAAAGAACGACGCGGCGGAGGCCCCGAGCATCCACTTCGATTCAATCAATTGTTTGCGCAAAAGCGCCAGTACCTCGCGAATCATGCGGTCACTTCCCCTCCGGTCGCCGTGGCCCCGTGATACTGATCGTAAAGACTGCGCAGGTCCTCGGTGCCAATGGCGATCTCGGCGAGGTCTTGCGTGCAGAGCCACGCCATCAACGGGCTGACCGTGCCTCGATGCTCCAGCAAGTAGGTCTCGCCGTTCTTCTCGCGGACCTTCAACTCCAACTCTTCCGGAAACCCGTTGGCCAGTCCCCCCTCGAACCGAACCAGGAGCATCCGCAGGCCGCGCCGGGTGTGCAGGTCCTCGACGTGCATGAGTCGGCCCTGTCGCATGATGGCGACCCGGTCGCAGACCTGCTCGACCTCCGACAGCACGTGACCCGAGAAGATCACCGTCTGCCCCTTGGATTTCGCCTCGGAGACCAGCCCCAGCACGTCGTTCCGCGCCGAGGGGTCCAGCGCGGAGGTCGGCTCGTCCAGGATCAAGACCTCGACCGGGTCGGCGAACGTCTGCGAGAGGGCCAGCTTTTGCTTCATGCCCGTCGAGTAGGTCCGAACCCGGCGCGCGAGGTCCAGTTTCATGATCCGTTCCGCGATCGCCACGGCGCGATCCAGAGCCGCGCCACCGCGAAGATCGGAGAGGAACTTCAGAGTTTGGTAGCCGGTCATCGCCCCGTAAAGCCGCAACTCCCCGGGCAGGAACGAGACCATCTCACGCACCGCCAGACTGTCACGCCAGCAGTCGAGGCCGGCGACGCGCGCGCGTCCCGCGCTGGGCCGAAGCATCCCCAGTACCAACCGGACCGTCGTGGTCTTGCCCGAACCATTCGGCCCGAGAAGTCCGTAGACCTCCCCCTTGCGAACCTCCATCGACAGGTCGGTCAGGGCGAGAACCGACCCGTAGTGCTTGCAAAGCCCCTCGGTGACGATCATCCGGCGTTTTTCCCGAAGCGTCCCGGTGCGACCCCGAGCCACGCGCCGGGATCGGTCGACGAGCTTCGATCCTCAGCTCCAGGCGGGTTCAGTTCACCACGAGATCAATGTCGACGGAAAGAGGATGGCCCAGAACGCGCCCGGGATCAAGAGGGCGACGTCGCCCAATTCCCACCGCGTCGACCACACGCGCGAACCAGGTGTCTCAACGACGGCCGCCGTCACCCTTGCCTGGGTCGGTCCTGCGCCGCGGCGGGACCTCCGGCGCGTGGGACGTCGACTCCACTCCGGCGACGGCGCTCGACCCGACCTTGAGCAGTCGGTCAATCGCGTCCCGCGTTCCCAGATGGCGGACGATCCGCAGAATCGTCATCTCCTCTTCCGTGATCATCACGAGCTGGTCGGTCGGACTCACCTCCGGCGAGTCGTCCACCAGATAATCCAGCGTCACTCCCAGCGCCTTCGCAAGGTCGTACGCCAGACGAAGCTTCGGCTCCTGAGAGCCACTCAGGATCCGCGAGATCGAGGACTTCGAAAGCCCGACCTTGGCCGCCAATTGCGATTGGTCCAATCCACGCAATGCACAAAGTCGTTGTAGCTTTTCCGTGTATCCCATACCACCCAGCATAAGGTGGCCAGACCGTCGCGCTCAAGAGGGCAGTTCAAAAACGCCTTAAAAGGAAAAATACCCCCTTGTCACCGACAGAAAAAACATTAGCATTCACAGTGTGCAACTCAGTTGACCAGGATGAAACTCGGGTTGCAAAAACATGATAAGTCCTACGATCACTCAATGTGGCCCGAACGAGCGTGTCTCGACTCCACCGTATCTTATTGGTCGAAAATCCTTTATTGAATTCCGACGGAGACGTTCCCGGTGACGACGCTTTCAAACGCAAGTGGTTTCGAGAATTCCACGGCACCGATTCCGGAAGTCCTGGAATCAAACTCGACTTGTCCGTCAATGTCTGATCCGGCGCGTGCAAAATCGAGGACTTTCCGGCAATTAAGCCTGGAAAAGCGAAGCATGGAGCGGGAT
>JBFWRA010000643.1:0-3884 GCA_050249155.1 Isosphaeraceae bacterium
GTCCGTGTCGGCGATGCAACTCGAGTCGAGATTGAAGCCGTCCCTAAGGTTGCCGTGACTGAAGAGCAGATTCGCGAAATTGACGAAGAGCTCAACAGGATGCTCCCCGATGACGATGACGTCGACTACTAAGAGTCCTTCGCTAGAAGTTCACATCTTAGGGGCGGGTAAGGGTGAAAGCATCGTCATAAAATTGCCAAATGGCCTTTGGGGAGTCGTAGACTGCTATGCATCGTCATCCGCTGACCCTGACTCAAACCCGACAATAGCATTCCTCAGAAGCAAAGGCGTCACGCAGTTAGAGTTCCTCTGCCTGACCCATCCCCATGATGACCACTTCTTCGGGATGACGACTCTAATCGACGAATTCAAGCCCAGAGAGTTTTGGAGGGCGGGCTGCCTCTCTCCACAACATATCAAGCTCGTTGCACGATACTACAGAATAGCTGGCATCAGCGATGGGGTGGCCAAATTCACCAAGAGCTCGAAGGAGTTGGTGGGCGTTTACGCGAAGATTCGCGAAAAGGCTGAAGCCAATGAGGTCAAGGTGAAGCGGGCGCAGTCGCTAATGACTCTGTATCCCGACCCAGCGGCAATGACGGGTGAGTTTCAAATCGATTGCATAGCTCCTTCAGGCTCCTTGGCCGAACATTATGAGGGTGCCGTCTGGAGCTGCATCGACGAGAATAACGAAACCGTCGAAACGCTAACGCGTTCCCACCACAACAACATCTCGCTGGTATTGCGACTGGTCTATGGTAAAACTCGTGTTCTCTTGGGAGGAGACCTAGAGAAGCAAGGCTGGGAGGAGGTCGTTCGCGAGTATGGGGCGGCCAATCTGGCTGCCTGCGCGGTCAAGGTCAGCCATCACGGTTCCCCGAATGGCTACTGCACTGGGCTCTGGCAACACTTTGCGGCACAAGGGAAACCGGTTGCCGTTATTGCACCATCACGCACGCATAAGCTGCCTAAACCTAAAGCGATCCAGGACATAAGGGATTTTACTGAGAGCGTTTACGCTACGTGCGATTTCGATGGAGGCGGAGTAGCATCCCCAGTACGATTGCCGTCGAAGGGGCCGATTGAGAGCCGCCTTGCAATGAGGGATGCTTTCGCTACGACTCCTAAGCTACCCCCAACGACCAAGGTTGGTTGGTGCTCAATGACGTTCGATGACGATGGCCGGGTTAAGCTCGATGTTACTCCTCCAGCACACCAGCTTCAGATTGCTCCTCGCCCGTAAGTGTCAGCATTTTGCCGAACAACCCGGCGACCGAGAAGAAGAACTTCGTATCCTCGTCGGCGGTCGGCTCGCTCCACAAATCGGGAAGGGATTCTCGGCTCGTTCCTGAATTCGCGTGGAGCCGCTCGCTTGACCCGGAGACGTCACGCTCCGTTCGTCGATGGCGAGGTCACCCCAGAGGGGATACACTAACGCCCGCGTTGGACGCGATCCTCGATCGATCAGCCATTGATCCAGGCTATCCTCCTATGAAATCCCACACTGAGTACCTTTCCTTCAACCTTCCCCAACGAATGGGGTTCGTGAATATCACGACCCAGGTGGAGGAGGTTCTCGCCAGGTCGGGCGTCAAGGAGGGTTTGATATTGGTGAACTCCATGCACATCACGGCGTCGGTCTTCATCAATGACGACGAACCGGGGTTGCACGAGGATTACAAAAAGTGGCTCGAGGGACTCGCCCCGTTCGACCCCTCGCCGACTCGATATCAGCACAATCGCACGGGGGAGGACAACGCCGACGCCCACATGAAGCGCCAGGTGATGGGGCGTGAGGTCGTCGTGGCGATCACCCGGGGAAAACTCGATTTCGGGCCCTGGGAACAGATCTTCTATGGCGAGTTCGACGGCCGCAGGTCCAAACGCGTGCTCGTCAAGGTGATCGGGGAATAACGCGCCTCAGAGTGAACGTCGATGCGATTTCGGATCGCCAGCCTGTTGAAGATCGTGGTGGCGTCCGCCCTTTTGTTCTGGCTCTGGCGGGCCTATGGCGCGGTCGGGGTGGCGGCCTCGGGGGTGGTCGGGGCGATGGTGCTCGTGCCGATCGGCCTGGCGAGGCTGGGCGGGGTGCTCGGCGAGCCCGTGATCGCCGGGGCGCTGGGAGGGGCGATCGGGTGGGGGATGCTCGCCATCGCCATTACCATCGTCCTCCCGGTCCGTTCCCCGGCTCCGCCATTCTCGACGTTCGTGCCGGTCGGCACGGCGACCGGAGCGCTTTACGGCCTCTCGGTCTTCTTCCGGCGAAGGGCGTCGAAGAAACCCCGAACGTCGTACCCTCGGATCGTGATCGGCCTGGACCTCGGGCTGTTCGTCGTGCTCCTGGCGTTCCTGCTCGGGCCGCCCTACCTGGAGCGTTACCGGCCCATGCTCCGTTCGATCCTGATGAAGTCGGTCGCTCCCGCTCAGCCGAACAGCCCCGCGGCGTTGCCGTGAAGGATGGTCCCGGCGGTGAAGTCGTCCAGGTCGGTCAGGACCCTGGCGAAGGCGGCCTCCGGAACGAAGATCGGGGCGTGCGTTCCGAAGACCAGCCGCTCGGCCCAGGGGGAGGCGGTCAGGTCGAGAATCGCCTCGGCGCCGTCGGTCTGGCTGACGTCGGCCCAGAGGTTGTTCGACCGTGGCAGACCGTTGGCCAGCCCCAGCAGCGCCTGGGTCGTCGCCCCTGACAGAAGCACTCGCATACTCGGGTGCCTCCGCGCGGCGTCGCGGACCTCCGCCGCGGAGACGTCGGCCACCTGGGCGAGGGGATGCTGCCTTCTTGGATCTTCGACCCGAGCGATGACCTGGACCACCGTGCCGCGTTTAGCCAGGGCGTCGAGCAGCGGACCCGCCTGGGAGAGCCGGAACCGATGGTAACTCGGCCAGAGGCGGACCATCGTCAAGGGTCCCGCGGCGGCGAGCCGGTCCAGCTCCTCCCGCCAGGTGGCGATCGTCGGGTCGAGGACCGGGACGGCGACGACCTCGGGGCCGCCCCCCGTCGCCGCGACCGCCATCGGCAGGCGATTGGCGTCGTGCGGATTCTCATACCAGAGGGCTTCGAGTCGGCCGGCGTACGCCTTGACCACGCCGTAAGGGGCGAGCAGGTCGCGAAGGCCGTCGGGCTCGACCCCGACGGGCCGGGACGTGAACGGACCGCAGTGGCCGCAAACGTCGATCGTCGGAGCCTCGGCCGGTTTCTGAGTCATCGCGGGCGGTCCTCTTCCAGCGGGCCTGTGCCTCCGATCGGGGAGACTCCCGCGGATTTCGGGAGGAGCCTGGCGAGGTTGTCCCAGAGGATGCGTTTCTGGGCCTCGACCGAAAGCCTCGCGCCGGTGATCTTGGCGAGCTGACCCCCGAGTTGCCGACCGTTGACGTCGGAACCGAAGATCACCCGCCGCGTCCCGAGCCGCCGCACGGCGCGTTCGACGACCCCGGCTTCCGCGTCGCTGCCGCCGGTCTCGACCGAGACGTTGGGCAGGTCCGCGACGGTCTCGATTCCTCGGAGTCCGCCGCCGTGGAGATGTCCCATGATGAGCCGAAGGTGCGGGACCGCCCTGGCCAGGCTCGCCACGTCGTCGGGCGTCGACTCCCCGGGAAGGTTCCCCCCCGCCTTGACCCAGACGTGCTGAAACAAGGGGACCTCCAGCGCCACCGCTTTCTCGGCCAGCGCCTTGACCCTCGGGTCGCTGGCCAGGACCGCCACCCAGAGCTTCACCCCGACCATCCCCCGCCCTCCGACGCAACGGTCAAGCTCCGCGAGCGACTCGTCGGGGAATGCCGGGTTGACGTAGCAAAAGGCGAGAAACCGGTCGGGGGCGAGGTCCCGAATCCGCAGGGCGTCGTCATTGGCCTGACGAAAGGCGGCGGGCCCTGGTGAATAGCTCCAG
>JBFWRA010000644.1:0-3883 GCA_050249155.1 Isosphaeraceae bacterium
CGTGATCGACCTGAACCATCGTCAGCGTGATTTGATCGGCCACGCGATCCGACACCCCGGGTTCCGTTACACAATCGCCTCGCACCAGAAGAGCCACAGGGTCGTTTATCAGACGGCGCGAGCCGACTTGCTCGATCTCGAGGAACGGGGACTCTTGCGCCGTCTGAAAGCCGGGAAAACGTCGCTCTTCACACCCGTGGCCGATCTGGAGAAACGATTGAAGGTACCCAGGGGCGGCAACCGTTGATTGCCGGAATACCGGTGGCGTCGCCAGTGCCGGGTTGACTCACCCGGCGGGGCGGTTACGATTGTCTTTGAAGACCCACCCCGCGTCGTCCCTGTCGAGACGCAACCACCCCGGAAGGCGCCGATCTGTCGGCCCACCGCCGTACGGGATTCTCCCTCGATGAGCCCGCCTGTCAATTTACCGCCTCCGCGCCGGTGTTTTGGCACGCGCGTCCGGGTAGAATCGACGAACCAGGGGACTCCCGCGTTTACAAGGCCCGACGGCCATGCCGTTTTCGTGGTTCACTCAGAGGATGCCCATCGCAAGCCTACCGACGCTCGGGTTCCTGATCCCCGGGGCGAAGGAGATTCTTCTCGTCGTCCTGGTGGCGCTGGCGCTCTACGGCAGGGGAGGCTCTCGGCTCTTGATGACGACCCGATACGGCAGGATGCTCAGCCCCTGGGTCCGGGTGGCGGAAACCGCCAGGCCCAAGCAGGGAGGTTCCCGGCGGGGCGGCCGGACCGCCGCCAGCGCCTCGAAGGTCGAACCCACGACCTCCCGTCCCAAGGGGAGGCTTTTCTGGGCCCTGGCGCTGATCGCCGCGGCCCTCGCCGCGGCGTGGGTGGCCACCCGCGTCGTGATCCAGCACGCGGCCAGCTTGCCGCCGCCATCGCCTTGAACTGAATTGACCTGACTTCACTCTCCGACCCGGTTCGCGTCACGCCCAGTCCGCTCGCCTCTCCAAGGAGCCTTCGCCATGATGCCGTTCGCCTTCATCGGACCGCTCGGAACCCCCGAGATCGTGATCATCGGGTTTGTCTCCCTGCTGATCTTCGGCAACCGCCTGCCCAGCGTGATGCGGTCCCTGGGCAAGAGCGTCACCGAGTTCAAAAAGGGAATCAACGACGTCGAGGAGGAGGTCGACCGCGCCGTCACCGCCGAGAACAAGCCCACCTCCGAGTGATCGATCGAAACCCGATCTGACGTTCCCATCCTCCGTTTGAGTCCGCTCTGGAGTTGACGGCATGTTACCCCAGCCTGTCCTGTTCGCGTTCCTCCCGCAGCTCGGGATGCCGGAAATGGTCGTCGTGATGGTGGTGGCCATCTTGCTGTTCGGCAAGCGACTCCCCGAAGTGGGGCGTTCGCTGGGCAAGGGGATCATCGAGTTCAAGAAGGGGCTTCGAGGGCTGGAGGACGGATTCGACTTCTCGTCGAATATCAGCTCCTACACCACGCCGTCCTCGAACCGCCGGGGAAGCGGGAGCGGATCGGGTTACGGCTCGTCCTCGTCGTCGAGCCCCTACGATGATTCCTCCGTGCCCAAGTTCGAGCCTCCGACCTCGCCCCCCGTACCTCAGATGGAGTACCAGCCCGAGCCGCCCACGCCGAGTTGAGCCTCGGCTCGGGTCGAACCAATCGCGGAGCGACACGCCGCGACGCGGGGGAAGTCAATCGCGATCGTTCCCCCGCGACGACTCGTCCCATCGGGCGAGCCGGGCGGCCTGTCGCGCCTTGCCAGCCTCGTCCCGACGACGATCGGCCTCCGTCTCGCGGAGCAGGGCGGGGACCGGCCTCGGCTTGCCCTCGGCGTCCAGCGCGACGTACACCCCGTAACCCATCCCCACCTTCTTGCCCTCGGCGCGGTCCAGCGGCTCGGCCCAGATCTCGATGCGCACCTCCATGGAGGTTCGGCCGACGTACGACACCTCGGCGACGACCTCGACCCGTTCACCGACGCGCACCGGCCGCAGGAAAATCATCGCGTCGAGCGCGGCGGTCGTCACCCGCCCCCCCCCGGCATGCCGCAACGCGGAGATTCCCCCGCACTCATCCGCCAGGTGAAGCAGGACCCCGCCGTGCAGCGTCCCAAAGGGATTGGCCTGGCCAGGGTGGGTGATGATCGCCAAACTCAACCTCGACGCCGA
Organism: Isosphaeraceae bacterium; assembly: GCA_050249155.1. Classification (GTDB taxonomy): domain Bacteria; phylum Planctomycetota; class Planctomycetia; order Isosphaerales; family Isosphaeraceae; genus JBFWRA01. The sequence goes on from JBFWRA010000644.1 coordinate 2,152, forward strand.
AGCCGGCTTCGCATCCGTTGGAATCGGCGGCTCGGTCGCGGCGTCGGCGTTGGGTTCGTTTCGCATGCGCGTCGGACTCCGGTGAGGCGGAACTCCCTGACCAGGGCCATCCCTTGTTTCAAAATGGGTAAGTTGTCCGGCGGGGTGACACGGGTTCGTCCGCGAACCCGTGTCCGCGGCCAAGGCCTGGACGCACGGGTTCGCGGACGAACCCGTGGCACCCATCAACGAGATCGATTGTTGTCCATTTTGAACCGAGGAACGGCCCTGTCTCCCTGACGACTCGGTTGGCCCCGGGAGGGGTCTCCCAGTATCGTATCCTACGAGCGCCCTCCCCACGCCGACCATCCCCGATCACCAGGAACCCGCGCCCCGATGACCGAGGAACGGCTCTTCGAACTGCTCGACGCGACTCTGAAACCCCTGGGCTCGATCCACCTGGACGGCGAGGAATACCGCGAGCCCGCGCTGGACGTTCTGAGATACGACCGGCGTACCGTCCGCTTGCACTGGGTTCCAGTGATCGGCCGAGGACTCAGCGTGGTCGCGGTCACGAGGCAACCGGGCGACGTTCGATTCTCGGTCGGAGGATACCAGACGTTTCTCACCCGGCTCACGATGGCGGTCAACGGGCGGTTCCCACCCTCCTGGTCCTCGGGACTGGCGCTGGGGCTGACCGTGTTGGCTCTGACGCCCGAACCGATCGGGCCGGGTGACGACGCGGTGTTGCGCGAGGTCGTCAACGGCAAACCGTTGCCCCGCCAGCGCGCCGTGCCCCTGGGCGTGCTCCGGATCAACCTGGGACAGGAGGCGTTCTCCTTCGCCCTGGCGCGCGGCCCCGAAGGGCTCTTTCCAGAGCCAGCGGCCCTGGCCGACGTCCTCTCGATCCATCTTCGCCGCTTCGTGCCGACTCTGGAGGTTTGACCAGAACGACCCATGAACGTGCCAAGGCCGCCCACGAGCCTCCGTCAACGAAACCGGCGACCCGAGGTGATGGACCAGCCGGGTCTCGACGTCGCCGACCATCGCCAGGCGCTGGACGCCTTGCGACGGATCAACCAGTTCAGCGCGGGGGCCCGGGCCCTCTGGCCCTGGGTCCGCGGCTTCTGCCAGGACCGCCGGAACCAGGGAGACCCAACCCCCGTGCGACTGCTCGACGTCGCCACCGGAGGAGGGGACCTGCCCGTCCAACTCTGGAAGAAGGCCCAGCGCCAGGGGCTGCCGCTGGAAGTCGCCGGCTGCGACAAGAGCGCGTTGGCCGTGGAGTACGCCCAGTCCCACGCCCAGAACGCCAGGGCCGAGGCGACCTTCTTCACCCATGACGTGGTCGCGGACCCCCTGCCGACCGGTTACGACGTCGTCACCTCCTCCCTCTTCCTCCATCACCTGGATGAACCCGAGGCCCTGGAGGTCCTGCGCGCTCTGGGAAACGCTGGGGAACTTGTGTTGGTTGACGACCTGAGGCGAGGCGCGGTCGGTTGGGCCCTGGCTTACGTGGGGGTTCGCGTGCTCTCGCGATCTCGGGTCGCTCACGTCGACGGCCCGCTCTCCGTGGAAGGGGCGTTCACCCCGGCGGAGGCCCGAGCCCTGGCGGTCCGGGCGGGATGGGTCGACGTTGAGGTCCGATCACGTTGGCCTTGCCGATTTGTGTTGATCGGGAGGCGCGCATGACCGAGCCCCTCGGCGAATCGACCGATCCGATCCACGACGTCGTCGTGGTCGGGGCCGGACC
>JBFWRA010000645.1:0-3879 GCA_050249155.1 Isosphaeraceae bacterium
CGGGGGGCTGGTCGACCTGCGTGTTGTCGTGGTCGTCGCCGGCGCTGGCCAAGCAGGTGATCCCCAGTGCGGCGCTCTCGCCCAGCTCGTCCCTGGCGCCGTCGCCTCCGAAGTCGGGGCCGCCGTCGGACGGTCCCTGGCGGTTGCTCTTCGACGAGAACTTCGACACGCTCGACCCGAACCTCTGGGTGAACCGGTACTGGTGGAACGGGAACCTGGGGACGCAGGCGACGTTCGACCCCAGCGGCGTGAGCGTGTCCGACGGCGTGCTATCGTTGACCGCGCGACGAGAGGCCAGGACGAGCCTCGACGGCGTCAACACGCCCTACACGTCGGGGTTGATCTCGACCGGCGGGATTGAAGGGGTCCGGTCGCCAGGATTCGCCTTCCGTTATGGATATGTGGAGACCCGGTCGAAGATCGCGCCGGGCTGGGGGATGTGGTCGGCCTTGTGGATGCTGCCCGTCAGCCGTAACGACGGTCTGGCCGAGATCGACCTGTTCGAGAACCTGGGCCGTCGGCCCGACGTGTTCAACGGGTTTTACCACCGGGCGGATCGTGGCGTGCATTTCGAGAGCAAGGTGCCGACGGAGTTCGACCTGTCGGCGGACTGGCACACCTACGGGCTGGACTGGCGAGCCGATCGGCTGTCCTGGTATTTCGACGGTGTCGAGGTCGCTCGCTACACCGTGGCCGCCGAGATCGTCGCGGAGCCGATGTATCTGATCCTGAACCTGGACGTCGGCGGCGCCTGGGCCGGTCCGGTGAGCGTGAACACGCCCTCGCGTTCGAGCTTGCAGGTCGATTACGTCAAGGTCTGGCAGCGCTGACCAAATCGGCGTGACCTCGGCGTCTCAAACCTCTTCCGCGTCGGTTTCCTCGAACGACCGGCGAAGGTCGGCCAGGACCTCGCCGGTCTCCTCGCCTTCGAGGTCCGACCACTGGCCGAAAAGCAGGACCGTCCGGCGGTGCGTTCGAAAGCAACGGATCGCGCAGGTGCTCATCATATCGAGGGAAAAGAACTCGACGTCATGCCCCATGGCCTTGTAGCCGCCGATCATCTCGCGAGCGGGGGTCGAATCCAGGCCGGGATACTCTTCCTGGAGCACTTCCAGGGCCTGATTCACGATCTCACTGGGATCGTGGCGGTTCTCGTCGAGCGTCACCAGCGCGAACGCCGGCCCGGTCGTGGAGTGCAGCGCGATGGTCGTCACGGCACCTTCCTCGGTCACGTCGAGCTCCCAATCGTCCGGGTAGCGGAAGTGGATGCCACAATCTTCAAAGGTCTCCGTCATCGCCGTCTCCCCCGATCGGACACCCCGACCGACTTCCGAATTCCGGGACACGCTTGGGGTCGCGTCGACCACCGCGTGATCGGCGGAAATCGGGGATCGGGGTTCTCATGCCGGCATATCCTATGCAATCCCCGGGCCGATCGCCAACCATGATCGCGGTCCCAGGTGCGGTTCTGGTAGGATGAGCGGGTCGGGGGTGGTGCCGCCGCGCCGCCCCGGTTTTCCAACCCAGAGCCCCGCGCGTTCCGCGGGGTCGCCAGTCGAGTCGGTTTCGACCATGCGCGTTCTGTCGGGAATCCAGCCTTCGGGGGCGCTGCACATTGGCAACTACTTCGGCGCGATCCGCCAGTACGTCGCCTTGCAGGAAGGGAACGAGGCGTTCTACTTCGTCGCCAACTACCACGCCCTGACCAGCGTCCGCGAGGCCGACCGGCTTCGCGGATACGTCTTCGACGTGATCGTGGACCTGCTCAGCCTGGGGCTGGACCCCGGGAAGGCCACGCTCTTCGTCCAGTCCGACGTGCCCGAAACCACCGAGCTGGCCTGGCTGCTGACCAGCGTCACCCCGATGGGCTGGCTGGAGAAGTGCGTCAGCTACAAGGACAAGATCCAGCAGGGGCTGCCCGCCGAGCACGGCCTGTTCGCCTACCCCGTGCTCCAGGCGGCCGACATCTTGCTCTACGACGCCGACGTGGTTCCCGTGGGGCAGGACCAGAAGCAGCACCTGGAGATCACCCGCGACGTCGCCGAGCGGTTCAACCACGTCTACGGTCAGGGGGAAGACGTCTTCCGACTTCCGGAACCCTACATTCTCGACGCCGTCTCGGTCGTGCCCGGGCTCGATGGCCGAAAGATGTCCAAGAGCTACGGCAACACGATCGAGATCTTCGACGACCCGGAGACGATCCGGAAGAAGTGCAAGAAGATCAAGACCGACAGCACGCCGATCGAGGCTCCCAAGAATCCGGACACCTGCCCCCTCTTCGGGCTCTACCGCCTGTTCGCGTCCCTGGAGGATCTGACCGACGTCGAAAGACGGTACCGCGAGGGGGGCGTCGGCTACGGCGAGATGAAGACCCGGCTGGCGGACGCGATCATCGCCCGCTTCGACGAGCCCCGCCAGCGTCGGGCCGACTGGGTCGCCCACCCCGCCAGGGTCGCGGAAGTCCGCTTCGCCGCCGCGGAACACGCGAGGAAAACCGCCAGGATCGTCCTGGACCGCGCCCGAGCCGCCTGCGGCGCCGATTGACCCTCCCACGGAAAGCGATTCCCAATGCTCCGACGTGTCGTCTGGGTCGTGTTCTCGGTTCCGACCTTCCTGGGGACCGGCTGCGGGACGAACCCCCCCCCGATCCCCGCGCCATTGCCCTCGACTCCCTTTCAACAGGCCGACTGGCAATACCCCGGCGCCACCAGGGTCGTGTTCCTCGGGGGCGCGGACGTCAGCGCCAACGACGGGCGGGGAGGGACGCCCCGGGTCGTCGACCGAACCCCCCAGTTCGAAGTCTCCACAAGTCCCGACCCTTTAGAGACGGTCTTCGGGTTTTACGCCAAGCGGCTCGGAGTCTCGCCAGACTACGAGCCGGGCAAGACCGAGACGGCCAGCACCACCCCCGTGACGATGACCGACACCCGCGCGGGGATCGACCCGATCATCATCGGCTCCATCGCCCACGCCGGCCGCCCGCTCCGCGAGAACGTCCGCTCGGCGACCCTGGTCAAGCACGACCCGGCGGCGGACGTCGTCGTCATCCTCTCCAGGGGCGAGGGAGAAGACCTGACCACCATCGAACTGGTCGTGATCGAGCGTCCGAGGCGTTGAGGATCGTTCGACGACGCGATGGAACGGCTTGGGGCCTCGGGAACAAGCCGAGAATCCCTTCCCGATTTGTGGAGCGAGCCGAGGGTGCCACGAGGTTCGGTACTCCGAACCCGTGCCGGTGGCAAAGGCGGAACCCCACGGGTTCGGAGTACCGAACCTCATGGCACACCGATCCATCGAAAAACCGGGAAGTGATTCCCGGCCGATGCCTCAGAGCTCGCTTCGGGGAATCATCAAACGAACCACCTCCGCGAGGTCGCCGGTCTGTTCGAAGGCCTCAAGCTGCAACTGGGAACCGGTGGGTCGAGCGGCGACGTCGAGGACCGAGTCGAGGTAGGAGACGCAGCCCAGTTCCTCGGCGACGGGCCGCAGCCTCTGGACCAGCTCCGGAACGATCCGGCGGACCGGCTTGGTCTTGAAGGAGACCGGGTCGACGAGGTTGGCGTCCATGCCGTAGCGGCAGGCCCGCCACTTGTTCTGCCGAACCATGAACGGATGGCAATCAAATTGATACGTGCCCTCGTCGATTTTGCGGGAGAGGTCGTGGACGAGGCACTGGATCAAGGCGGTGAGCCCCATCGCGGTGGGAAGGTCGTAGGGCATGTCGCAGATCCGGACCTCGACGGTGCCGAAGTTGTGGTGGGGCCGAACGTCCCACCAGAGTTCCCGGATCGTCCGGATGAAGCCGGTCTCGACCATGTGGTTGAGGAGCCAGACGTACTCGCTCCAGTTGCGCATCAAGGGAGGGAGGCCGGCGGTGGG
>JBFWRA010000646.1:0-3879 GCA_050249155.1 Isosphaeraceae bacterium
CTCGCGGCCCAGATACAAATCCTCGGACGTCTCCGAGAGTCGACTGGCGCACTCGCCCTCGGCGACGCCTCACGCTCACTCACTCCACGGCTTCGCTCCTGAAGCCCACGAAGGTCAGACGGATCGCGGACGCGCCAGGGCCCTCAACCCGTCCCACAAGTCGAACGATGGGATGGAGAAGGTCCCGCGTCAGGTGATCCGCGAGTCATGCGTCGCGTACATCGACACCGACTTGCCGCGCCCCGACGCGTGGCGTAACTTGGCGAACGGGCCATCACCCACGTTCCAGGAAGGCGAATGGTCAGGCCGCCACGAGGCTCCCGTCAGAGACCGCTGGACCCCCGCGCCCAGGCGACAGCGCGATTGAGGAAAGGCTGATCCACCATGATCCAATCCAACACGGTTCGAGCGCTCTCCCGGTGCCTACCCTCGCGGCTGGCCCTTCGGTTGCGTCGCATCGGGATCCTCACACTCTTGATCGCGCTTCCAGGGGACGTCGCCCTGGCCCAGGTCGGCGAGGCCGCGCCGAAACCGTTGTTCGAAGACGCCGCGCCGGTGATCACACTCGAGGAACTGGCCAAGGTCTCGCTCCCGAATACGACCCTCGATACGGTCGAGCTAAACAAGGCGGACGGCTCTTGCCGCGTCAGAGCGACCGTGACCCACCCCCCGACAGGCTGCCATGTGAAGGTGTTCATCGCCTTGCCAATGAAAGGTTGGAACGGGAGGTTTCAGGGAACCGGCGGAGGTGGATATGTGGGCGGGAACCCCGCCAGCCTGAACGGGCCGATACGCCAGGGCTACGCGACGGCCGCCACCGACACCGGCCACCAAGGGGGTTCCGGGAGCTTCGCCCTGGACGCGGACGGACGCCTGGACTGGCATGCCGTCCAGGACAACGCGTACCTGGGCATTCATGAAATGACGGTGGTGGGCAAGGCGCTCACGGAGGCGTTCTACGGCAAGGCCCCGCGCTATTCCTATTTCGTGGGCGGCTCGACGGGCGGTCGCCAGGGTTTGATGGAGGCGCAGCGCTACCCTGAGGATTACGACGGCATCCTCTCCGCCTGTCCAGCGATCAACTGGCATCGATTTCTCCCCGCCGACCTCTGGCCGCAGGTGGTCATGGTCGCCGCCAAGAATTTCGTGCCGAAGGCCAAGCTCGACGCGGCCACCGCCGCCGCCGTCGCGTCGTGTGACCCCCTGGACGGTGTCACCGACGGCGTGATCGACGACCCCTCGCGTTGCGCCTACGATCCCAGGGAGTTGGTGGGCACCCAGGTCGGCGACGGCACCTTCACCGAGGCCGACGCGGACGTCGTCCGAAAGATCTGGGAAGGCCCTCGGGGGCGCGATGGCAAGTTTCTCTGGTATGGCCTGGCGCGTGGCACGGACCTCTCCGCTCTCGCCGGGACGGGGGGAACTCCACTGACCGGTCGACCCTTCTCCATCCCGCGGGACTGGTTCCAGTACTTCCTCCTTCAGGACCCGAAATGGGACTGGACGACGCTCACGCCGGAGGGGTTCGAGGTCCTGTGGAACCAGTCGGTCGAGCAATTTGGGTCCGTCATCGGAACCGACGACCCGGACCTGTCGCGATTTCGCGACCGGGGCGGCAAGGTCATCATCACGCACGGCCTCTCCGACCAGTTGATCCCCGCGGACGGAACCATCGAATATTACAAGCGCCTGTCGCGACGAATGGGTGGACGGGAAGAGGTCGAGCGATTCGCTCGACTGTTCCTGGCTCCGGGCGTCGACCACGGGTTCCGTGGGCCCGGAGTCACACCGATCGGCCGCATGGAGGCGATCCTCCGCTGGGTCGAGGAAGGCGCGGCCCCAGACAAACTCATGGGCGAACACCGCGACCAGCAAGGCATGGTGACCCGAACCCGTCCGCTGTTTCCGTATCCCCAGGTGGCCCGGTACAAGGGCGTCGGGAGCACCGACGAAGCCGAGAACTTCGTGAGCGCCACGCCAGCGGATTAAGGAACAGACCGGAAACAACTTCACGACTTCGATGACTGGGGTCGGTTTCAAGTGGCTGGAGTCCCGGTACTCCGAGATCCCGGAGCTTTGAATGGTTTCGCCGGGAACTCGGAGTACCGGGATCCCAGCCACCCCACTTGGACGTGTCGGGAACGTGTTTTCCAGCCTGTTCCCAAGTGGAACGAATTCGATCCGCGGCGCTTTGTCCCAGCGTCGAACCCAGTGAGAGAACGGAACATGAGTCGATCTTTTCGTGTTGGCGTCACGCGCGACTTCCTCAAGCCCGACGGAAGTCTGGGATTCGGCGATATTGGTTTGTCGCTGCTTGAGAACGCCCCGGGGGTGGAGTGGGAGTTCCTGGCGAACGCGGAGGCGGAACTCTCGGCTTCGATGATACGTGATTACCAGGCGCTTCTGGTGCTCGCGCCCCGCGTGACCGCGGCGTCGCTGGAAGGCTGCGATCGGTTGGCGATCGTGGCTCGGTTCGGCGTGGGATATGACAACGTCGACGTCGAGGCCTGCACCCGAAGCGACGTGATGCTCACGATCACGCCCGACGGCGTGCGGCGGCCAGTGGCCGTCTCGGCGCTGGCGTTCTTGCTGGCGCTTTCGCACAAGTTGATCCTTAAAGACCGACTGACCCGTGAAGCCCGCTGGTCCGAGAAAATGGATCATATGGGCATTGGCCTGACAGGACGAACGCTGGGCCTGATCGGTTTCGGCAACGTCGGCCGCGAGGTCGCCTCGGTGACCCGACCCCTGGAGATGAGGCAACTGGCGCACGATCCGTTCGCCTCACCCGAGGACGCGGCGCGACGAGGCGTCACGCTCGTGAGTCTCGAAGATGTGTTGCGGGAATCGGATTTCGTCGTGATCTGCTGTTCGCTCGTGCCAGAGACAAAGCACCTGATCGACGCCGCGAGGCTCGCGACCATGAAGCCGACGGCGTACCTGATCAACGTCGCTCGCGGACCGATCGTGAATCAGACCGACCTGACGCGCGCGTTGAGCGAGGGTCGGCTCGCGGGGGCCGCTCTTGACGTGTTCGAGCGAGAACCGATCGATCCGAACGATCCATTGCTAGCGCTGGATAATGTGATCCTCGCGCCCCACGCGATTTGCTGGACCGACGAGTTGTTCCTCGGCAACGGCCGCGAGGCGTGCCAGTCCATTCTCGACGTCGCCGCGGGACGAATCCCCCGGAACGTCGTCAATCGATCCGTGCTGGAGCGTCCGGCGATGACGGCGAAGCTCAAGCTGCTCGAGAATCGCGCGAACGTCGTCCAAGAGGAGGGGAAATGAGCTCGAATACCGTGAAGCGCAAGGTTTTGGCGGGTGAGATTTCAATCGGCACTTTCCTCTTCGAATTCAACACGACTGGCGCGGCTCGCATCGCCGCCGAGGCCGGTTCCGAGTTCGCCGTTTTCGACATGGAGCACACCGGCTGGAGCGTGGAAACCATTCGCATGCTGATCGCGACGTCGCGTTCGACCCGGATGGTCCCGATGGTACGCGTTCCCGCGACGGAGTACCACTTCATCGCGCGGTCGCTGGACATGGGCGCGTTGGGGATCATGGTTCCGATGGTCGAGTCGGCCGAACAGGCGAAAAAAATCGTCGCCTCGGCCAAGTATCCACCGGTCGGCCGTCGCGGCGCGGCCTTCTCGATCTCGCACGACGACTACACGAGCGGCGACGTGGTCGAGAAGATCGAGACGGCCAACAAGGACACTCTGCTTATCGCTCAGATCGAAACGGCGGATGGCGTTCGCGAAGCCCAGGCGATCGCGGCCGTGGACGGGATCGACGTGTTATGGATCGGCCACTTCGACCTGTCGATTTCGTTGGGGATTCCCTGTCAGTTCGAACATCCCCGGTTTCGCCAGGCGG
>JBFWRA010000647.1:0-3870 GCA_050249155.1 Isosphaeraceae bacterium
CGACGAGATCTCCTGGGTGAAAAGTGGCGCAATGGGGGTTCTCCGATGGAGCGGCCTGGGGGTGTTTCGGCCCGAGAGCGTTGGGAAACGCGCCCTGGGCGGTTGTCGTCGTGATCTTCCTTGAATGAATGCGATCCTAGCGTACGCTCTCGGGTCGACGCAACGGTCCAGGCCAAGCGTGTGGCGTTCCGTCAAGAGGAACGTTAAACGTTAGGGCGCGACCGGGGAGGCTGCCGCCGAGGATGGGGTTTGTGATAATCTGTTGAGCGGATGGAATCTCTCGGACGTCGGGAAAGTCGAGTGGTCCCTACCGGCCGTCGGACGATGGAAGGGTCGGGTGGATGCGGGTTTCTTGCCCTCATTGCAGTCGCGTTCTGGAATTCTCCGGTGATGCCCCTCTGTTTTGCGCCTATTGCGGGCGGCCTCTGAGAGACCGCCAGCTTGAGGTGACGGGTGCCTACGTGCCCTCGACGCCGATGCCGCTGTACACGCCGGGGTCGGGATCGGGGTCTGGGGGTGGCGAGGCGGTCGAGACCGAGTTCGCGCCCGGTTCGGGGCGCGGCGGCGGCTCGTCGCCTGGAAATCAGGAGTGGCGTGAGCCCGATCCGGAGGAGGTGGCGGGCTATCGGATCGTCAGGCTTCTCGGGCGCGGGGGGATGGGCTCGGTTTACGAGGCGGAGGACTCGGCGATTGGCCGGCGGGTGGCCTTGAAGCTGATCTCCGTGGAATACCTCGCCTCGATCGAGGCCGTCGAGCGATTCCGCCAGGAGGGGCGGATGGCCAGCGCGATCACGCACCCGCGTTGCGTCTTCGTGCTCGGCGCCGACGAATATCAAGGGCGTCCTTATATCGTCATGGAGTTGATGCCCGGGGCGACCTTGCAGGGGCTCGTCGAGGAGCGTGGGGGACCGCTGCCGGCCCCCGAGGCGATCGCGAAGATCCTCGACGTCATCGACGGTCTGCGCGAGGCCCATCTCCTGGGGGTGATCCATCGCGACGTCAAACCGTCCAATTGCTTCCTCGACGTCGACGGCCGGGTCAAGATCGGCGACTTCGGGCTCTCGAAGTCCCTGGATCGCGACGCGGGGTTGACCCGGACCGGCTCGTTCGTGGGGACTCCCCTTTACGCCTCTCCCGAGCAGATCAAGCGCGACGCCGTGGACGAGCGGACCGACGTGTATTCGGCCGCCGCCACCCTGTATTTCCTGCTCACCGGCCGGCCGCCGTTTCAAGCCGACGACGCCGCCGCGGCGCTGGCCAAGATCGTCTCGGAAAACCCGACCCCGCTCCGCGAGTTGCGGCCCGAGTTGCCCCCCGCGCTGGAGGCCGCGGTCCTTCGAGGGCTGGCCAGGGACCGCAACTACCGATTCGCCGATCTCGGTCGGTTCCGCGAGGCGCTGCTGCCGTTCGTCTCGGAAGGACTTCGCCTGCCCGACCTGGCGTTGCGGCTCTCGGCGTTCTTCGCCGACTGGACGCTGACCGCGGCGCTGGGCCTGGTGATCTTCGGCGTGTTCTCCCCGGGGCATGGCCACGGGCAGGGGGACGCCGCGACGATGCTGGTCTGTCGGCTGCTTTGCGTGCTCTATTTCGGGCTGTCCGAGGGGATCTGGGGCGCGTCGCTGGGTAAACGGCTCACTGGCCTGAGAGTCAGCGGGGCGCCGGGCAGCGGTCCGCCAGGGGTGGCCAGGGGACTCGCCAGGGCGCTGGCGTTTTACCTGCTGGTCGGCCTGCCCGAAGACCTGACGGCGATGGGACTGACCCCCCTGCTCCCCACCCGACGAGGGGCCTGGCTGCTGGTCGAGCCGTTTTCCCTCGCCGCGGCCCTGGTGGGGACGCTGGTGATGGCCACGCCGATGCGGGCACGCAACGGATACCGGGGCTTGCACGAGTGGCTGACCGGCACCCGGGTGGTCCGCTTGCCCGCGAGCCGAAGGCGACGCGCCCCCCGGACCCGAAGGCCGCCGGCGCGTTGGACGTTGGAGCACACGGCCCCCGCGCCCGTGGGGACGGCGGGCTTGCTCAAGGGGATCGGACCGTTCCGGGTCGCCGGCGCGGTGATCTGGGACGGCCGTCGCCGGGTGCTGCTGGGGGAAGATCCGTCGCTCAGACGAACCGTCTGGCTGGTCTTGCGCCCCCGGGGCTCCCCCGCGCCCTCTCCGGCCCGACGCGACCTCGGCCGTCCCTCACGGCCGCGATGGCTCCGCGGGGGTGAGCAGAGCGACTTCCGCTGGGACGCGTATTCTCCCCAACTCGGCTGCTCGCTGGCGGACCTCGCCGGCCCAGACGGCCTGCCCTGGGCCGACGTCCGGCCGATCCTCCATGACCTCGCCGACGAACTGGCCAGGGCCTGCGCCGATGGAACGCTCCCGGAGCGGCTCTCCGTCGAACAGGTCTGGGTTCAACCCGACGGCACCGTGCAGCTTGTCGACTTTCTCGAACCGTCGACGTCTGGCCAGACCCCGAGCGATCCCCCCGGCGACGCCGAACGGGCGCTGAACTTGCTGGCGAGGACCGCGGCGCTGGCTCTGGAAGGGGGCCGACGCCGTGGCGGCTCCTCGGCCCGGATCACGGCGATCCAGGCCCCGGTCCCGAGTCACGCGGGGCGCATGCTCGACCGGCTGATCGGCCAGCCTCGGCCGGGTGACGCCCCTTACACCGACGTCGCCGAACTGGTCGCCGACCTGGAGGCCGACCGCGACAAGCCCACGGAGGTGGACACCGCCCGAAGGGCCGCCCATCTCGGGCCGGCGATCCTGACGGGGGTGCCGATCCTGGTGGCCGTTTTCGCGCTGACCTCACCCAGGGCCGGGGAGTGGCTCTCGCCCTGGTGGGTCCCGGTGGCCCTGGCCGGGCTCGCGGCGTTCTGGTCGGCGCTGACGCGGGGCGGGGTTCTTCTCAGCGTCACGGGGCTGGCGCTGGTCCGCTCCGACGCTCGACCGGCGGAGCGCTGGCGATGCGTCTGGCGCAGCCTGATCGTCTGGCTGCCGGTGGCCACGCCCCTGGCCCTGGCCGCCTGGTTGAGCGGCCAGGCCCCCCCGCATACGTCCCTCGCCTGGGTCTGCTGGGGAACGGGGCTGGCCGTCGCGGTGGTCGCCCCGCTGCTGGCGCTGGTCTGGCCGTCGCGGTCGATCCACGATCGGCTCGCTGGAACCTGGGTCGTGCCGAAGTGAAACCCAGGGCCCGTCACCTCGGCGGCCAGAGCTGGGCCCCCGACATCGTGGTCTTGATCCGATAAAGGCTCTTGCCCGCGGTGATATAGAGGGTCTGGCGGTCCGGGCCTCCGAACTCGACGTTCGTGGGGGACTCGGGCACCGGGATCATGCCCAACGGCTCGCCTTTCGGCGTGTACACGTACACGCCCGCCGCGGCCCCCGATCCCGAGGTCGCCACGATCCGGCCGTCGGAGGTCACGGTCATGCCGTCGATCCCCCTGCCCTGAAAGCTCCGCAAGACCCGGGGGTTACTCGTCTCGCCGCCCTCGCCGAGGTCAAGCGCCAGTAGCGCCAGGCGGCCGTTGCCGCTATCGGCGACGTACAGGGTCTTGCCGTCGGGGCTGACGACCACGCCGTTGGGCTTTTTGGCCGTGGTCTCCAGGCGTGCGACCGTGCCGTCGGGATCGATCCGGTAAACGTCCATCGTGGCCAGCTCGCGGGGCTCGTCGCCGACGTAGCGGGGGTCGGTGACGTAAACACGCCCCTTGGCGTCCACGGCCACGTCGTTGGGACTGTTGAACCGCTTGCCCTGGTAACCGTCGGCCAGGGTGCGCACCGTCCCGTCGGGCTCGGTGACACTCACGCGACGTCCGCCGCCGGTGTTGGCGCCCTCCGCGACGATCAGGCGGCCCCTGGGGTCGAAGATCAGGCCGTTGGC
>JBFWRA010000648.1:0-3870 GCA_050249155.1 Isosphaeraceae bacterium
CTCGCGCGTCGTTGCGCGGAGGCAGGCCGCCAGCCAGTCACTCCGCTCAACCCTAAAGGTCGGCCGCCACGCCGGTTTTGTGGGCTTTGGATTAGTTTCGTACAATGCTGAAAAGAAGCGGATCGCGAACCGGGCCATCGCCCGAGGGGGGCAGTGTGATGACACCTTCACTGGAGCGTCTGAGTGAGATCGTCCGGCTAGCCGAGGCGAAGAGCCGATCCAAGAAAGTCGAGGCCGAGGCGAAGCAGGCGGCCGAACGGCTCCGCGAGGCGAGCCACCAGGCCGGTCTGGCGGCGCGCAGGAATCGTGAGGAACGCCCCGCGCGACTTCGTCAGATCGAGCAGGCCGATCAGGATGAGCAACAACTCAAAGAGGTCCTCAAGAAACTCGCGCAGTATCGATCGGCGCTCGAGCCAGGGGTCTCGGCCGAGTCCCTGGCCGACGCGGCCAAGGCCGAGATCGACGCCTCGCGCCGCGAGGCGAGGGCCGCGCTGGAGATCCTGACCCGCGAGGCCGAGGAGGGCCGCAGGCAGCTTCGCCTGGCGATGGAGCACTATCAGCAGTTACGCAAGGAAATCGACCGCCTTCAACCCGCGACGGCCGGCTCCTTCGCCGCCGACGACCGCTTGCTCTGGGACGCCGAGACCTATTTCCCCGGCGGAATGCTTCAGGCCCTGGCCCGGGAAGTCGAGTCCGGAGCGCCCTTCTTTGGCATGCTGAGCCGGCCCGAGCAGTACGCCCAGCTCAAAATCTGGATCGGCCGCTATCGCCAGTTCCAGGACGAGGGGGACTCCGAGACCTTCACCGACGCCGAGGCCGAGGAGTGCCAGGCCCAGGCCCAGCGGGTTTTCGTCACGCTCAAGGGGCTCTCCAAACAGTACGAGCCCGGCTACATCGACGCCTTCCGGCTCGACTTCCAGACCGACTGGGCCCACTACGTCGGCGAGGCCCAGGCCCAGCTTCAGCAGGCCGTCGATTCCGCCAAGCTCGCCAGGGCTCGCGAACATCAGCGCGGGGAGCAACAGGTCCGCGACGCCGAGCGCCTGGTCCTCACCAGGGAATCGGGCCGGACCGCCCTCGCCGGGCTTCAGGCCATGATCGCCAGGGCGGGGGGGGAGGTCGCCGACGAGGACCTCGAGGACTTCCTCGGGCTGCTCCGCCAGGCGGTGCTGGGCCTGGGGGCCTCCGACCCGGACCTCCTCGATCTGGCCGCGCCGTATCGCGACTTCCTCGAAGGGGACGAGCTTCGGGCCCTGCGCCGCAACCTCGACCGAGCCCGGCGCGACGACGACTCCAACGACGCCGACGACGGCCGGTTCGACGACCTGATCCCCCTGACCCAGGGCAAGACCGCCGTGATGATCGGCGGCTCACCCCGCGAGGACGTCCGCCGAAGCCTCCAGTCCCTCGACCCGTTCGAACGCCTGGACTGGGAGTCGTCGGAGGACACCAAGCCGGCCGCCCTGGACTCGCTGGAGCGTCGCGTGCGAAACCGAGGGGTGGACGTGGTGGTGCTGCTGCGAAGCTTCATCGGGCACAGCGTCTCGGACCGGCTCCGCCCGGCCTGCGAACAAGCGGGAGTCCCCTGCGTGCTGGTCGACCGTGGCTACGGCTCGACCCAGATCGGCGAGGCCCTGCGCAGGGCCCTGAACAAGACCGACAAGACCCTGGCCCCCGAGGACGCCAACGCCTGAGGAATCAAGGGTTCAACGGCTGAAAGTTGGGAAAAACCGAGGGACTCGGGCCACCGAAGCCTGGTGGCCCGAGCCTCCGCCAGAGGGTTCGGGGCGACAACCCTAATTGATCCTCGCCCCCGCCTTGCGTCCCGAGCGTCGGGCGGCGAGCTCGGGGATCACGGGTTCGGCGGATTCGACGTTGAGGAACGCCAGGGAGGCGTACTCGTCGAAGCGGTCAACGTCCACGTTGACTTCGGCCAGGGCGTTGAGCGCCTGGTCGATCGCCCTTGGGGATGGGGTGGCCGGCTCGTCCTCGGGACTCTGGATTTGCGAATTCGTCTCGTAGACCCGCTCGATCATGATACCGTCGGCGATCACGTATTCATCGGCGTCGTTGGCGATCTCCACGCGGATCACGCTTCCGGTGATCGCGAACACGCCCAGGCTCTTCCAGTGAACTCCGTCGTCCAGCCGGTCGGCCGGCGCGATCTCCTGGTTGACCCGGACGGTGCGGATCAGGGTGTCGCCGTCGTAGATCCGGAAGGGCGTGTCGGTCGCCCGGTTGGGCATGGCGCGCCAGGTCGCCGAGACCCGATAATCGCCAGGCGCGACGGCCTGTTCATAGGTCGCCTTTCGCGAGCCGTCGCCGGCCGCGGCGTACGAGTGGTCGCCTCGGTAGCCGGTCCCCTGGAAGTTCACCCAGCCGGCGGTGGCGGTGTAACCCGGGTCGGCGTCGTCGAGCCGCACCAGCGTCGTCTGGGGAACGATCCGCTCGACCCGGATGCCGTCGGCGATGACGTATTCATTCGCGTCGTCACCGACCTCGATCCGAAGCGTGTTGCCGATGAGCGTGACGACGCCCAGGTCTTCCCAGCTCACGCCCGCGTCGACCCGGTCGTCCGGGTTGAGTTCCTGGTTGACCCGGACGGTGGCGAGCAAGTTGCCGCCGTCATAGATTCGGAACGGCGTGTTGGTCGCGCGATTCGCCGCCGCCGGCCAGGTGGCGGAGACCCGGTACGTCCCGGGGACGAACTGAGCGAGATAGGTCGCTTTCTGGCTCCCGTTGCCCGCGGGCGCGTACGAGTGGTCGCCGCGGAATCCGTAGCCGGTGTGGGTGACCCAGCCGCCGGTGGCGGAATAATACCCCGGTTCGGCGTCGTCGATGATGAACGCGCCGGTGGTCGCCTGCTGGGCGACGCCGTTGACGGTGAAGTTGAACGGATTCTCATCGGCGTCGTTGGTCACGAAGCTGACGACCCCCGACGCGTTCGCGGCGGCGTCGAACCGGACCTGGAAGGTGGTCGACGCGGCGGGGGGCAGGGTCGTCGCGCCGAACCCGCTGGCGAGCGTGAACCCGGTCGGAATGGTGATCGCGCCGAGGACGAGGTTCGCCGACCCAATGTTGCGCACGGTGAAGGTCTTGGTCAGTGGGGTCCCGACGGTCGTGTTGAACGCGACGACGCCGGTATTGTCGGGAACGTCGACGCCCGACTCGGTCACGACGATCTCGGGAGCGGCGGGCGCGGGCTCGATGCGGATGCCGTCGGCGATCACGTATTCATCGGCGTCGTTGGCGATCTCGACCCGGAGCGCGGTCCCCGTCAGGTTGAACACGCCGAGGTCTTCCCAACTGACCCCGTCGTCGACCCGGTCGTTCGGGCTGAGTTCCTGGTTGACCCGAACGGTGGCGAGCAAGGAGTTCCCGTCATAGACGCGGAAGGGGGTGTTGGTCGCGCGATTCGCCTGGGCCGGCCAGGTGGCGGAGACCCGGTACGTCCCGGGAGCCATCAGGGCGGAGTAAGTGGCCTTCTGTGATCCGTCGCCGGCGGCCGCGTACGAGTGATCACCCTTGTACCCGTAACCGACGAAATTCACGAACCCGGGAGTGGCCGAGTAACCGGGGTCGACGTCGTCAAGGCGGGCGTCGGTGAGCGAGAGGGCCTGGACGTTGTTGGTTTCGTTCGACTCGGAGACGACGTTGGCCGGGTCGACGACCGCGAGCAGGTAGCGCGCGCCCGCCGGCATGCTCGACAACTGCGCCCCGGAAACCGAGACGGTGTGAGTCCCCCGCGCGGTGGCGGTGTCATTCGGCCCGAAGGCCGGGGTGTCGGGATTGGCGCCGGTGAGGTTGAAGGTGGCGTCGGTCGACCAGTAGAGCCCCACCTTGGCGGGCGTGGTCAGGTTGGCGGCGTCG
>JBFWRA010000649.1:0-3867 GCA_050249155.1 Isosphaeraceae bacterium
GGTCGAGTCGGCGGGGGCGTCGGCGTTGGTCCGGACTTTGAGGGTGCGGACCTTGTCGGCCCAGGACATCAGGATGGCGAAGTCTCCCGAGATCGTCGGCGCGACGGTGGGCACCCGGCCGATCATGACGTCGCCGGCGGCCCCGTCAATGGTCAGGAATTCGCCGGCCTTCACGACCTTGCCGTTGATGGTGATCCGTCCCTTGGGCTCGTCGATGACGACGGCGTCGCAACCGACGACGCAGGGTTTGCCCCAACCTCGGGCGACGACCGCCGCGTGGCTGGCCTTGCCTCCGGTGGCCGTCAGAATGCCGCGGGCCAGGTGCATCCCCGCCACGTCCTCGGGGCTGGTTTCTCGACGGACCAGGAGGATGGGGTCGTTGGGGTGTTTCTCGGCGTGGGCGACCGCGTCGTCGGCGGTCAGCACGACCATGCCCGAGGCCGCGCCCGGGCTGGCGGCGATTCCCTGGGCGACGACTTCTTTTTTCGCCTTCGGGTCGAGTTGCGGCAGCAGCAGGTGGTTCAGGCTGTCCGGATTCACTCGTTGGATGGCCGTCGCCTCGTCGATCAGCCCTTCCTTGACCATTTCCACGGCGATCCGGACCGCGGCGGTGCCGGTCCGCTTGCCGGTCCGGGTCTGCAGCATGTAGAGGGTGCCGTCCTGCACCGTGAACTCGATATCCTGCATCTCCTTGTAGTGCGACTCGAGTCGCGAGCGAATGCTCATCAATTGCTCGTAGACGTGGGGCATCTCGTCGTGGAGCTGGCTGATCGGTTCGGGGGTCCGGATACCGGCGACGACGTCCTCACCCTGGGCGTTGATCAGGTAATCGCCGTAGAAGACGTCTTCCCCGGTGTTCGGGTCCCGGGTGAAGGCCACGCCGGTGCCCGAGGTGCTTCCCATGTTGCCGAAGACCATCGCCTGGACGTTGACGGCGGTGCCTTTCAGGCCGGAGATTCGTTCGATCCGCCGATATTCAACGGCTTTCTTGCCGTTCCAGGAGCCGAAGACCGCCTTGATGGCCGCCCAGAGTTGCTCCTTGGGATCTTGCGGGAAGTCCTGGCCGACGTGTTTCTTGTAGACCGCCTTGTAGCGGGTCACCAGTTCCCTCAGGTCGGTGGCGGAGAGGTCGGTGTCGAGCTTGACCCCTTTCTCCTTTTTCAGCCCGCTGAGTTCGTGTTCGAAATGTTCGTGGTCGACCCCCATCGCGGTGGAGCCGAACATGTCGATGAGGCGACGATAGCCGTCCAGGGCGAACCGTTCGTTGCCAGTCTTCTTGGCCAGGCCGGCGACGGAGGCGTCGCCCAGGCCCAGGTTCAAGATCGTGTTCATCATCCCTGGCATCGAGAGCGCGGCGCCGGAACGGACGGAGACCAGAAGTGGGTCGGCGGGGTCTCCGAACTTTTTGCCGACGGCCGCCTCCATCGCCTGGATGGCGGCTTCGACCTCCGGTTCGACTCCCGGGGGAATCACCTTCCCACCCTCGTAATACTCCGCGCACACCTCGGTGGTGATCGTGAAGCCGGGAGGGACGGGGATGCCCAGGGTGCTCATCTCGGCGAGGTTGGCTCCTTTGCCCCCGAGCAGGGCCTTCATCTCGGCGCGGCCCTCGGCCTTGCCTCCGCCGAACGAGTAGACGTGCTTCGCCATCGCGGAATGCCACTCCCAGGTGATCGGCCCCGGGCCGTCCCCCCAGCGCGTCATGCCGGGCGCGGCCGCGTCCCGGGGCGCGGTTGATTGGCGTAAACCTAGAAACAGCGAAGATTAACGCCCAACCAGCCAAACGTCAAGCGAGGATCGTCGCTCCCCGGCGAGGAGCGACGACCACCCACTCCGTTCCCCAGGCCCGCCAAGCCCTTGCGCCGAGTTTCGTCAAAGCTCGGGGATCGCCCGGCTACGATCGGCCCCGACGACCAGGCGGCCGTCGGGGTAGCTCGACCGCCAGTAACGCCAGGCCACGGGCCTGGCCTGAAGGACTTTCGGAAGGACACGCCCCTTGTGCTTGCCGGCGATCGCGCTCAGTCCGCTCTCCTGGCCGACCCAGAGACTTTCCGAGCCTCGATCGTAGAACAACGGCTTTCGGTCGTGGAAGTAGCCCGTGGTCCCCATCGTGACCCGATGGCCGTCGAGGGTTCCCTCGTAGACGGTCCCGAGTTCCTCCTCACTGGCCAACGGATTGTAGGTGACGACGAAGGGTTGGTTCTGGATCTGGTCGTTGACCACCCCCACCTTGTCCATCACCAGGACGGGATAGGCCGTCGGCACGCCGGCGAGCTTGCCGACGAGGACCAGGGAGTCGTCGGGCACGCGGTCCCAGATGCCTCCCCCTTCCGACTCGGTGATCGCCTGGTCGATCGCGAGCTGGACGTCGCGAGGCCGCGCGGGAAGGATGCGATCGCGATCGAGGTCCCCCTCCCCGGTCAGGAACCAGGTGTGGCCGGACCCCTCGACCCAACCTCCCCAGAGGAAGGTCTGGCCTCCCTCGTTTCGGAACCAATTCACCGGCCGACGGGCGAAGGAGTATCTCGGCTGGATGCCAGGGTATCCGATGACCTGCATCTTCTTGGCGCTTTGAAGTTCCTCCTGGAGCGACGACCATTCATTCCAGAGGGAGTGTCCCTGGACCGCGATGAACGTCAGCAGGGTCGCCAGCGCGGCGTAGGTCAGACCCCTGGGGAGCACCAGATTACGGGACGAGGGAACGGGAACTTCTGGGGAAGCCCCTTGGGAAGTCGTCGAATCGGACATGCGAGACTCTCCTTCCGTTGTCGTCAGGCGCGAGGGCGGTCGGACAGAACGAACAGAGATTGAGGAACGAGGCCGCGCGCTCGGAACGAACGCGGCGAGGATGGCCCTGGGCGACGGACGAGGTTGGGAAGAACGGGTCGCCCCCGTCTGGTTGGAATCGACCAGAGGGGTCGTGCCGTTATCGCGCGCCCAAACCGCCACGTCAACACTGGCTCACTGAGCGCGTCGGCTTTCGTCGCCCCTTCTCCCCAGGTCTCGGCATGGTTGGGTTCGTTTCGCGCGAGGTCCAATCCCTGGTACGCGGCGAGCCTCGCGAGTGCCGAGTCGCTTCCGGTCAGGTGAGGCCGAACGCCCGATTCAGCTCGGCGATCGTGGCGTCGTTCATGGGGACCATCGGGCCCAGGGATCGGCTATTGATCATCGCCTCGGCCGTGGTTTCGAGGACCTCGAGCCGGTCGAACGCGTCCAGAACGCTGGTTCCGCAAACCTGGACCCCGTCGTTCTCGATCAGGACCACCGGTCGACTCGGCGAGGTTCGGGCCGCCAGGGCGCGGCCGTCACCGAACCGTTCCGCGAACGGGGCTCGGGCCACGTCGCGCAAGAACAGATAACTCTCGGGGATCGTCCGGGAGTCCAGGGCGGAGTCGGTCACGCCAAACGCCGTCGCGTTCACGGGGTAGGCGTTGACGACGGCCTGGACCGCGGGATGAGCCTGGTAGATCGCCCGGTGCGGGAAGATCGCGGTGCTGGGCGCTTTGCCAGGCTCGGCGCGACCGGAGGTCACGCGCACGAGGTCCTCGATCTCCAGGGTGCTCCGATCCACCCGGTGGGGGGTGATCAGGAACGAATCGTCGCCGAGCCTCGCGGAAAAAGCCCCTTGCGTGCTGATCATCAATCGTTGTTGATATGCGCGTCGGACGAAGTCGCTCAGTTGCCGCCTCAATTCCCGCTCGGCGCTGGTCGGTGGGCCGCCAGGGTCGGTCGGGTGCATTGGCTCGGGGGGGCCTGGGCGGTCGTAATCCGCCTCCGAGGGGTAGCGGACCTCGCCAAGGAGTCTCGCCTTGATGATGGTCTTGGCGCAGAATTCCAGGGTCTCGAACCGCTCGAACGCCTGGCGGA
>JBFWRA010000650.1:0-3866 GCA_050249155.1 Isosphaeraceae bacterium
CTCCGAAAAGGGTTTCGGTCGGGCGATCGGGTGATTCGGCCGGAGATCGTTTCGGTCTATTCATTAGTCAAAATAACCTAAAAGTTTTTGTTGTCAGTCGCGGTTCGCGCGCCGCGAGCACCTGTGGAGAGGGGCGCGACCAGGATGATGATTCACCGAATCGTTCGCACGTCCGTCTTGAGCGCGGCGATGTGAGTGGCGCCATCGCCGGAGCTGGTCGCCCAGTCCCTGGGTCGATCCGCCCCGGACGCCTCACCTCGCGACTCCGTTCGAGTCGGCCAGGGGAAGGCGGTCTCGGACGTCTTCGACCGCGTCGAGCATCACGAGGCCCGCCATGACGGCGTGTCGATTCATTACGTGACGCTGGTCTTCGGGGCCGGTCGTCCTTTTCCTGCGTGGGTTCCCGGACTTCTGGCACACCTGGCGTGAACAGATGGCTGCGCTTTCCGGTGAGTTCAAGACCGTCGCCATGGACTTGCGAGGCTATAACCGAAGCGATCAGCCCGAGGGGGTCGAGAACTACGCGATGCCCCACCTGATGGCGGACGTCGGGGCGGTCATCAAGGACCTGGGCGTCGACTCGGTCACTCTCGTGGGGCACGACTGGGGAGGCGCGATCGCCTGGTAATTCGCGATGAACTCGCCGAAACGCGTCAACAAGCTGGTGATCCGCAACTTGACCCATCCGACCGGCTACATGACCGTCCGTCGGAACGCGACGCCCGAACAAAAGAAGAACACCGAATACATCACGCGCTTTCAAACGGCGGGGTTCGAGGATCGGCTCACGCCCGAGGTGCTCACCGGGATCTCGCTGGGGAATCTCA
Organism: Isosphaeraceae bacterium; assembly: GCA_050249155.1. Taxonomy (GTDB): domain Bacteria; phylum Planctomycetota; class Planctomycetia; order Isosphaerales; family Isosphaeraceae; genus JBFWRA01. Next base: position 828 of record JBFWRA010000650.1, read on the forward strand.
AGGGCGAGGTGCGGGAACGCTACCTGGAGGCGTTCTCGCGGTCCTCCGCCAGTGGTATGCTCAACTATTATCGGGCCGCGGGTCCGCTTCCAAAGGCCGACGCGCCCCAGGAGTTTCCCAGGCTCTCGATGCCCGTCTCGCAGTTCCACGGACTGAGGGACAAGGCCGTCGACATGGACGGCCTCCGCGACACCTGGAACTGGATCGACGCGGACTACACGCTCGTGACCGTTCCCGAGAGCGACCACTGGGTCCAGCGCGACGCCGCGGGACTGGTCAGCGAGACGATGCGGTGGTGGCTGCAAAGTCGACGTTGACTCACGTCTTGACGCGCGAAGTCAATGACGAGGGGAGGCCCGACGCGATTTCCGCGTGTGGGGCCTCCCCATTCGCGCGTCGTCGACTCGTCAGCCCGCCGGTTCGATTCGATAGACCTGGCCGTCGAGCTTCACGGTCACGGGTTCCTCGAAGGTCAGGTAGCGGTTCCAGTCGGCGTTGGGTTGACTCGCCAGCCGGAAGAAATCGTCGGAGAACTGCTTGATCACGATGGCCTTCGCCTCCTCGTCGGCGGCGAGGGTCGAGTCGATCCAGCGGTTCGCCTTGCGGTAGAACGTCTTGGTCCCGACCCTTCGGACGGTCTCGGAGGCGGTTCCGTCACGCCCCATGACCGACCTTGTGGAAGCCTGACCCTGGGCGCGAATCGCTGGCGTTCCGGCCGACGGGGCGGGTGCCGTCGCGAACGAGCCCAGGCTCGCCCCTTGACCTCCGCCCGCGCCGACGGCGCGGTCGGCCTGGAGGTAAAGCTGCTTCGCTCCGCGCTGCGCGACGCCTGACGGGCCGCTGACCTCGCTGAGTTTTCTCAATTCCTCGCCCGCCCGCGCGGCGTTCTCGGCCTTCGCGTGCAGTGGGACGCGTTCGTCGGCCAGGAACGAGGTGTACGGAGTGAGCAAGCCGTGGCGCGTGCTCAGCGCGACCAGTTCGTCCACGAGTTCCTTGTTTTGACCGTGCAGGTCGATCTGGTCGATCAGGTCGCCCACGCGTCGCGTCGCCCAGAGTTTCTCGATGAAATCGAAGCGCGCGCCTTCTCCCGAACTGGCCAGTTCCACCGGGAACTCATACGAGCGACGCTCCCCGCCGACCTTGCCGGAGAGACGGACCCTGTCACGCCCGGACCGCGTATAGCGGCCGACCATCACGAGCTGGCCCCCCTCGAAAAGGTCGGGGAGGTCCTTGGGATAGGTCCGATTCACGGAGGTGTCGTCGAACTCGACGCGAAGGCTCGCCAGGGCGGGGCTGGTCAGCCGAGAATAGAATCGCGCCACGCTACGTTCCAGATCGTCGTCGGGCTTGACGTATTCACTCGTCCCTCCGTTGCCGCCGCTGAGCCGGTCCAGCAGCCTGGCGTTGACGTCGTAGCCGACGCCGAAGACGAACAGTCTGGCCCGACGCTTGTTCGCGACGCGCGCGTTCTCCGCGATGGACGACTCCTTGGTCACCCCCGCCGTGGGCAGTCCATCGGTCAGGAAGATCACGTAGCTGGGCCGATCCTGGTCGGGGATCATCGCCAGCGCGGTCTGCAGCGCGGCGTCGATATTGGTCGAGCCCCCCTCGCGGACGTCGTCGACGTAGCGGACCGCCTGGTCACGCGTCGTGGAGGAGTAGCGAGCCAGTTCCGGCTGGAAGGTCTCGACCCGGTCGTCATACGTCACGATATTGAACGTGTCGTCCTCGCGGAGGTCGCTCAGGACGAACCGAAGCGCGTTTCGGGCCTGCTCGATTTTCTTGCCGGCCATCGATCCCGACTTGTCCAGGACGAAGACCACCGTCTTGGGCAGGGGCTTCTGGTCGGGTTTCTTGACCTCGGGGCTTGCCAGCAAGAGGAAGAACCCGTCCTCCCCCTGACTCGGTCGATAGCTGACCACCGAGGTGCCGACGGCACCCTCGGCGAGCGTGGCGAGGAGTCGAAAATCGGTGTCGGGAACGACGTCGCGGCGTTCGTATCGGACCCTCGCCTCATGGTCCCCCTGTCGTTCGATGGTGGCGTCGTGCGTCGGGCTGTAGAGCGACTTGATCGCGTCCCGGCTTTCCAGCCTGAGGGTCAGGCTCAGGCGATCGATCGGCCTGGCGGTGAACTTCTGGGTGCTCAGGGGGTAACTGAACTCCACCACGTCGCGATCGCGCTTGCAAAGCTGGGTGTAGCGCATCGTCACCTTGCGGTCGGCACCTGGTGGGATCGGAAAGACGCTCGTTTTGAAGAGCCCGCGACCCATGTATTCGAGCAGGGCGGGGTCTCGTTTCGAGCGGACGATCTCCTCGTAAATCCGCCTGGCCTCGTCCTTGGGCATGAGCCGGCCGGGGAGTTCCTTCCCGTCGACCAGGAGGACGAAGTTTTGAACCGCGCCGTCTTCCGGCAAGGGAAAGAGGAACTCGGCGTCGATCTGGACCGACCCGGGGTTGTGAAAGACCTGGGAGACCTGAACCTCCGCCACCTGGTCGCGAACCCTGGCGTCGACGGTGACTTCTCGAATTTCGTAGCGGCGGGCGACCGGGACGCGAGGACCTCGGTCGACGATCAGCCCCTGCCCCCGCGCCTCGCCGGCCAGGCTGGCGACGATTCCCAGGAGCCAGACGATGCGCTGACGATTCCAGCGGAACATGCGGTACCCCTTTCCGTCGATGCTCTGGACCCACCTCCGCCGTGGACCTTGTCGGTACGTACTCTTACGAGGATAACGATCGACGAGCGCTTTCCTTAGACCACTCCCTTTGGGAATGGTTCCGGTTGAAATCGGCGGGAACCGATCCCTCGGTCCGAAACGCCCGCCAGCAAGGGGGAAAGGATTGCCTCGGAGTCGCCGCCCCCTGACAATAATTGTTCGACGACGACGAAGATAATGGGACGGCCCAGGATCGAGTCGGGGCGAGTTCGCCCGGCCGCGACGGGTCGGTGAGGTTCTCGGCTCGGGAGGCCCCATCGTGACCGATGGCCTGAAGCGTGTTTTCGGCATCGACCTGGGAACGACCTATTCGGCGATCGCC
>JBFWRA010000651.1:0-3861 GCA_050249155.1 Isosphaeraceae bacterium
AGTCCGCCACCAGCGCGCGAAATAGGCCCCGGGGCGAACCAGCGGTTCGCCCCGGGGCCTTCGCGACCCAAGGTCCACGGCCTCTCTCAAGCCGTCGACGTCACTGATGGAATCCTAATCCCCACAACCGTCCGATTCAAGCCCACGAGGCGAGTCGGTTGGACAAGATTCGTCGTCATCATCGGTTGCCAAAGAATGCAATCTCGCAACCTTCGATGACTTAAGGTCTCGAAAAAGTCTCAGAAAATAATCCTTGATTTTCCTTGCATGTCGATTCGGCAGTGGTTCCAATATCGTATAGACGTCGCTCAGGGCGGGCGACGATCGAAGGTCATGAAGGCTACGCGTTGCCCATAGCAACAGCGCGTGGCCTTTTTTTTTGATTCGCCCCTCATCCGGAGGCCCCCCACATCGGTTTGTCGAGCCGACGTCATCCGTGGATCTGAGAGGTTCCACACCGACTCGGTTCTTTTCGATCACCGAGAAATCACTCCCCGCTTCCTTCCCGAGCCGGGAGAGGCCGTCGCGCGGCCGCTCCACGACGACGCTCGCGCCGCGCCTCGCGAGGCCAAGCGAGTGACAAGAGAAAACCACCTCCACTATCAAGCCGAACGCGACTTCGGCGGATGTGAAAGCCCGCGCATCTTGATCCGTATATATACATAGTTTTATTTCTATACAAGTTCACCATGCCGGTTTCTCGACGCCGACGTGGACCCAGGGAACCAATCAGGGAGGCTTCCGATGAGGACGTGGCAGAGGTTGCGACGGCGGTCTCGATCGACCTGTCCGTCGCTGGAGGCGATGGAGGATCGTTTGCTCTTGACGGCTCGCCCTCCTTACAACACCGGCACGGGTTTCTTTGTGATTGGAAATCAGATCTACGACGCCAATGGCAATCCCTTTATCATGAAGGGTGTGAATCTGACCCAATCCTGGATGGGACCCATGAACGGGTTCAACGCGTTGCCCGAGGTCGCCAAGAGTGGAGCCAACGCGGTCCGGATGGTGTTCGCCACGTATGACAACGTCGCCACCGATCCCGTGGCGCGAGGCAACGCGGTTCGCGAGGCGATCGCCAACGGCCTGGTTCCGGTCGTCGAGGAGCACTCCGTCGGCCTGTCGCAGGACCCCTCGGCGATCGATCATGTGGTCGATATCTGGCTCCAGCCCGGCAACGTCGAGTGGCTCAAGAAGTACGAACGGTACGTCATCCTGAACATCGCCAACGAGTGGGGTCCGGAGACCGAGGTCTGGGCCACCGCTTACGAGTCGGCCGTTCAGCGAATTCGGGAGGCCGGCATTAATTGCGCGATCATGGTCGACAGTGGGCTGGGAGGGCAATCGGCCGACACGATCCTGAACTACGCGACGCGCGTTCAACAAAGCGACCCGCAACACAACGTGATCTTTTCGATTCACATGTACTGGTATTGGGTCACCGAGGAGCGCCCCTGGCTGGTCGGCGTGTGGGGCGGCGGCGTCCCCTGGGACGTCCGGACCGAGCTGACCGACGCGGTCAACCTGGGAATCCCCCTGGTCATCGGCGAGTTCGCCTGGCAGGGGCCGAACTATTCCGCCGCGGGTTATGACACGCGCCTGGCGATGCAGGCCTTCGACGACCTGGGAATCGGGTGGCTGGCCTGGGGCTGGTACGCCTCGGGCGGTCATGACATGCTCGTCAGCGACAAGTACGCGGATTATTTCTATGACTCAGACCATGACCTTTGGGTGGGCGGTCAATTCCTCGTCAACGACCCGACGCTGGGTCTGAAGCAGACGGCCACGCCCGCCACGATCTTCGCGCAACCTCCGCCGAAGCTGGCGGAGATTCCCGACCAGACCGCGCCACTGGGCAGCCAACTGGCGATCCCGTTGAAAGCCTCGGTTCTGAGCACGACCGTCACGGCCAGTCCTCCGTTCACGTATTCGGTCTCCGCGCGAACGCTCACCGGCTGGCTTGACGAGACTTACAACCTCTCCGTCGATCCGGCGGGATTCCACACCAACGCGCGCGGGATGAGGGAGAAATACCTCAGGGGCACGTCCTCCGCCTCGTTCTACTTGCCGTACCGGCCGACGGGGTACTGGTACTACCTGCTTCCCAACGGCGATCTCAACATGTCGTTGGACCAGGATCTCAACGGCCCCGTCGATGGAGTCTTCATCGCCCACGTGGGGAAGGCCGTCTACGACGACCCGACCTTGCTCACGCAGCCCGCCAACGGACCGGTGCCGGCCTCGGTCACCATTTCCGGCAACGTGGTCACGATCCTGGCCGAGCCTGGGGCGACCGGCACGTTCGTGGTGAAAGCGACCGTCACCGCCGGCCAGCAGTTCGACAGTCGCACATTCCGGGTGACCGCCGGGGCGCGACCCGCGCCGCCGCTGCTGTCACCGATTGAGAACCAGTCGATCCTCGCCGGAGAAAGCGCCACGGTGGCGCTGAACGCCGCCCGAGGCACCGGCCCCTTCATCTACGGAGCCGAGGCGCGGACGCTGGCCGACTGGCTCCATCAGAGCCTTCAATTCCTCGTGGATCCGACAGCCTACGACTTCAACGCCCGAGGTCAGGGCGAGAAGTACCTTCAGGCCGCGGTCTCGTCGAGAGGCTATCCCGGCCCGGGGCCTTTCGACTATTACCTCCTGCCCAACGGCGACCTGTATGAAGCGGCCCCTCCCCTCGCCGGCGCGACCACGCTGAACGGCACCCTGGTGGCGCACCTTGGCTTGGCGTTTTACGAGGATCCGACACGGCTGACCAGTCAAGGTGGAACGCCGGTCCCCGTCACGCTCACGCTCGTCGGGAATTCGTTGCGGATTCTTCCCGACCCAGGCTTCGTGGGCAGCTTCATGGTCCTCGGTTCCCTCTCGGACGGCCTGTCCACCGACGTCGCGCCGATCCTCGTCAACGTGACCGCCCAGGTCGTGGACCCTCCGACGCTGGACCCGATTGGCGACAAGACGATCTTGAGTCAGATTGGTTCTCAACTGTCGATTGATCTCGCGGGTCACACCAGCGATCCCTCGCGGACGCTCACCTACTCGGCGACGGCCGAGCCGCTTCTCCCCTGGCTCAAGCGCACCCACGGCCTCTTCGGCATCCTCGCGGGAAACAGCTTCAACCTTCGAGGCGCCCGGGAGAAGTACATCGGCGGCCTCGTCTCCACGCGGGACGACACGGCGAAGGTCTCCTATCATTACCTTTATTACGTGCTGCCCAACGGCGATTTTTATCAGGAGTTATCCCCTTACGTGGGGCCGCTCCGAGGGGTCAAGATCGCCAACGTGGGGTCGGCCGCCTACCACGACCTCTCCCTGATCACCGCCGCGCCCGCCCAGTCGCTTCCCGTGGCCGCGAACCTGTCGATCTCGGGAAACACACTGGTGATCGACACCTCCGCCCCCGTGGGGACGACCTTCGTGGTGACCGCGACGGTCAGCGACGGCCTGGGCACCGCCAGTCGCGCGTTCCCGGTCCGCGTCCTCGCGGCCCCCAACTCCGCGCCGACGCTCGACGTCATCGACGACCAGACGATCGACTCCTCGGTGACGCATTTCAAGACCTTGACGCTTCCTGGGTCCGACCCAGACGCCGGCCAGTCCCTGACGTACTCCGCGACGGCGGAGACCCAGGAGTACTGGCTGAAAAACACGTACGGATTCTACAAGGACGTCGGCGGCTACTTCGAGAACGCCAAGGGACAAGGGGAGAAGTACCTCCGCGGCAGTGTCCGCCCCGTGGGGGGCGTGTCCGACCCCTGGTATCATCTTCTGCCCAACGGCGAGCTCCACCGGAGTTCCGCTCCCGACTCTCCGAGTCCCGTGGCCGACGATCTGGTGGCGACGCTCGCGATCGGG
>JBFWRA010000652.1:0-3860 GCA_050249155.1 Isosphaeraceae bacterium
ATGTCCGCGCTGGGAGAGTACACCAGCACGGGGTTCGGGACCGGCCCGACGATCGGGACCCCGGTCGCCGTCGATAACACCGTTCTCCTGTACCTCCGCGTCGAGAGCCAGGCGGCGCCGATCAGCCCGACCCGCAGCGGCGACCTGTACGAGTCGGTCGTCACTCCCGACGCCTACGTCGGTCCCCTGGGCGCGGCCTCGGCCGACGATATCTCCAGCCAGAACCTCCAGGCCCCCGGGGGAGCCACCCAGTGAGCCATTCTCAAATTCACAGATCGCCACGCCTTCGACGGCGAGGATTCACGCTGATCGAACTTCTGGTCGTCGTGGTGATCGTCATCCTCGTCAGCGCCGTGGCGCTGCCGACGGTCGTCTCGGCGTTGACCAACCGACAGGTCGGCGAGGGGGCCCGGGTGCTTCAGGCCGCGTTCGCCGGAGCGCGGGACGCCGCCATCCGCGCCAACGCGCCCCGGGGGTTCCGGCTCCTGCCCGACCCGACCATCGGCTCGGTCAACTCCGCCGGGCGCCTGGCGGCCAACCGCCTGGTCCAGATCGAACCAGCGCCCACGCTCAGCGACGGGTACGTCACGTTCCCGACCGGCAGGGCGAGCTGGATCGGGCCGGGCAATCCGCCGCTTCCGCCGGTCTACCCCTTCCCGGTCCGGTTCGACGCCGCGGGGAATCCGCTGCTTCCGACCTCCAACGTGAACGGAAATTATCCCCTCCCGCTCTCGCCAGGCGTTCCCGACCCCGTGCAGACGATCCTGGGGACCGATACGAACCGGCACGTCTTGATGGTCGTGGAAGCCCGGGCCACCTACAACGGCGCGATTCAGAGGTACGTTCCGGCCCCTCGGGTCAACTGGTTCTGGAACGTCCGGATCGGCGATCGGATCCGGCTTGAGGATTCCGGGGCGTACTACACGATCGTCGGCCCGATGACGGTCTTCAATCCTGAAAAATATGTGAATATCGGGCCGCCCGGAACCCCCGCCGTCCTTTCCGACACGTACTTCAACGGGGACGAGACCACGGTCCCGGTCCGTCCCGAGTTCCTGTTCCTGGTCAACGGGGTCGACGACAACCACGACGGTTACGTGGATCAGGGGGTCGACGGCGTGAACCAGAACCTGGACTACGTGCCCAACACCAGTCCGCTCTTCCAGATCACCGACGACCTCAGGGAATGGGTCGCCCCAGCCAACGCTCCCTGGACCTCGGAACGGGAGGTGTGGCTCAACTCGGCGCTGGAGCGTGACTGGGACTACGCCAAACGGTATCCCAGAGATCCCACCCTGCCGCCCAACGTGGCCATCGGGGCCCAGGTTCGCCCCAGAGCGTATTCCTACACGATCCACCGCAGGCCCGTGGTCTCTCCAGGAGCCAGGGAGGTGAACCTGCCCGCCGGCGCGGTGATCGACCTGACCACCTGGAACTCGACCCGGGAACGCTCCCGGCTTCCCGTCGATCGTTACACGGGCGTCGTGGACGTGCTCATCAAGCCCTCGGGCGAAATCGTGCCGACCACCGAGTATTCCTCCCCGTCCTCGTTCCCGATGGACGACGCCTTCTACCACTTCTGGATCGCCGATCGGGAGGACGTCGTCGAACCGTTCAATTCCGGCGGCTACCCCAACTTGCCCGTGCCGGAAGGGACGGCGGGCTACACTCGAATTCCCGCGGTATTCCTCAAGAAGGATCGGCAATTGCTGACCCTCACCACGCGAACCGGTCAGGTCGTGACCAACTCGGTCGAGTATTTCGACGTGGCCACCCCCGACCCGAATCTTCCCTATAGAGACGCCCAGCGCGGCCTCCGGGAGGCGAAGTAATGACGACCCGACATGCGAGCCGTCGGAAGGGCCGGTCGGGTATCACCCTGACCGAGATCCTGATCTCGATCATGATCATGGGCGTGGGGATCGTCTCGCTGGCGACCCTGTTCCCCCTCGGCCTGATCCGGATGCGGAACGCCCAGCGACTCACCCGAGGGGCCTTCCTGCTGGAGTCGGCCTCGTCGGATCTGGCCTCTCGAAACCTCCTGGATCAGCGAACCTTCACTAACGTCACGAGAAGCCCCTGGTACGCCACGGCCTTCGGACAATACAACCCCTGGATCCAGGACACCGTCACGACCGGGAACGCGTCGAATCCGTATGAATGGGCCGTCGTGAACAACGGCGTCATGACCTATCTGGGCATCCATCGGGGCTACGGCGGACTCAACGCCCCGAACGTCAACGCTCACACCGTGCCCCCCAGCAACCCGGGCTTGCCGGTGGTCTACGACCCGCTCTGGTGGGCGGTGCATGACTCCAGGGCGTACCCCCTTCCCAACGGCGGCCCGCGATTTCGCGCCGTCGAAGGGCGATTCGGCTCGGGCATCGGTTTCCTACGGAACGACCCGAACCCCGGCCCGGTGGGACCGGCCCCCAGCGCCCACGGCCTGCAACGCCTCTCGAACTTTTGCACCTATCGTATCCCCATCGCGAATTCGCCCGACCTCGTCACGGCGGAGGTCTCCTTCGCGAACTACAACCGCGTCCTGAGCACGTTCGTCTCGCCCGAGGACCTGGTGCTTCAGGAATCCAACGGCGCTTATATCGACCCGAACACCGGGACTCAGATCGCCAGTCCCAGCACGGTCGTCCCCGACCTCTCACTGGGCGGCACGCCCATGGCCAACGCCAACAACGTGGTCGTCTACCCGCCCCAGAACGACTGGCGGTTCTCTTGGATGCTGACCGGACATCTCGAAGCGGCCAACGACGGCTCCAAGTTCGAGGGGGAGCTTGTCGTCCATGAGAATCGGCAATTCGGGCTGGACACGGTGGTCGGCGGGGGTCTCACCCAGCCCGCCGGCGAGACCGTCGTCGAGGCCGTCTATGGCTACAGCACCACCGCCGGCGAGATCGACGTGCCAACGAATATCGGCTATGGCAACCTCTCGGCCAGCCGCACCGTCCTGCTCCGATGGCCATCGACCCAGCCCGACCCCGACGTCCGCGTGGGAGGCTGGATCGCCGACGTGACCTACGAACGTTCCGAACAGGAATCGTTCGCCCGGTCCTATCGAAGCAACGGGGTGAAGTTCAACCACCCCCTTCAGCGCTGCCACTGGTATCAGGTCACGAAGAAGACCGAACCGGTGCTGGGCCGCCCCTTCAATGGCGACCCCGCCAACACGATCTACCGCGAGATGACGATCTGGGTCTCGACGAGGCTCCGGGCGTTGACCCCGCTGAACTTCAACTCCAGCCCGCCGAGCCCCTACCACGTCGAGGCCGCGCTGATCGCGCCGACGGTCGTGAACGTCTATCCCTGGAGCGGCGTCATCCGCTGATTTTGATCTGATTCGATCTGATCGACCTGACCGCACCCGTTTATTTCGAGGATCGGACCGCCGCCATGCCACTCATCCCACTCAAAAACCGGACCGGACGCCGCGGCGTCACCCTGGTCGAGATGCTGGTCACGGTCGCGCTGCTGGTCTTGATGATGTCGGTGATCGTCAAGGTGTTCGTGGCGGCGACCGAGGCGGTCTCGGCGTCCCGGGTGTTCCAGGAACTGGACGGCAGCCTTCGCCAGTTCGACGCCACGATCCGACAGGACCTCACCAACGTCACCGTCCAGAAATTCACCCCGCCGCTGGATCCGAAGGCGAACCAGGGCTACTTCGAGTACGCCGAGAACTCGTTCGCCGACAACCAGGGCGAGGATTCCGACGACACCCTCCGATTCACCGTGAAGGCGCCCGAGGGCCAGTACTTCACCGGGCGGTTCTGGCCGAACTTGACGAGTATCTCGGGCGTGTCCGCGATGGATGCGAATCAGTTTCAGAGCTACCTGCGCGCGCATCC
>JBFWRA010000653.1:0-3856 GCA_050249155.1 Isosphaeraceae bacterium
GTCTCGACCAGCGCGGTGGCTCTCGGGTCGAGTTTCAGGCCGAGGGTTTCCGGATCGGGGTAAGGGTACAGCACCTCATCGGGGAAGGGCTCTCCGGCGTCGCGATACACCTGGCGTTCGGCCTCACGGACCTGGTGGCAATGCATGCAGCTGCGGGCCACCTGATTCTCGTAGTCCAGCGAGGCGCTGAACCGACCGGCCGCGCTGGGGTAGTCCAGCGGGGTCTTGTACTCCGTGGGGGTGACCTGCTTGCCCTTCAGCGCGTCCTTGATCGCGTCGAAATGCTCGTGGAGCTGGAGCGCTCCTCGCATGGCTTCGCGGAGGCCCTGAAGAGAGATGTCCTCCTCCTCCCGACGGTCGGAACGGGTACCATACCGGCCGTAGACGGTCAGGTCGGCGTTGGCCAGGATCACGGCGAAGGACTGGTCGAAGTCGTACCGAAAGTGGTCCAGGTCGATCGTGTTCGCCTGGATGATCCGGACGCAGACGAACTTGTCGAGGAGGTCCCGGATGATGGGATCGCGCCGGGCGACGTCGTCGTCGAACTTCTGACAGGCCTCGCAGGGGATGCATCGGAAGACGATGAGCAAGGGCTTGTTTTCCGCCCTGGCCAGCTTGATTCCCGCGGCGAGATCGTTGTAGACCCAGTCCTTGGATTTCTGGAACGCGTCACGATCGTCGCGAACCATGGCGTTGCGGTCGTGTCCCTGAGCCGAGGCGATCTCGGGGGCGAGCATCAGCGCCAGGGTCGTCAACCAGAGAGTCGAGCGCATGCCGGTATCCTCCGCGCAGTGGGGTTGGGGAACGATTGACCGACATCGTACCTACCCGAACAGTTCGGGTGAATAGGCCGGGTGAGGCTCCAGGGGCGTCATCGAAAGCGCCGCGCCGCGCGTCGCATCGCCCAGGTTTCCCCACTCGGGGGTGCCTGCCTCACGTGGCCCACCCAGACGACACAGACGACCTGGCTGTTCGGCGAATGCGCGGTCTGGGAGGTCTGGATGAAGCGAGCGTGTCACCAGGAGGGACAGGTTCGGGGCGGCCCTCGTCGCGCGGGTTGACCGACTCGGCGCGACGCGCGAAACGAACCCAACCGGCCAGGCCCAGCGACGGGATCAGGGCGCTCCGAGGGAAGTGACCGACCGGGGGGAACCGCCCGCCGGACTCATCCGCGGGGCACCCGAGGCCGGGCACCGAACGCGTCCTGATTCCGGAGTCGTGGTCCGCCCCGATTTTGCTCGGAGGCTGGCCTTGCCCGTCCTGTCGACTTCGGCCATGATGCGAACCTATCCACCTCGAACCGCTCAAGACCGTCAGTTCCACTCGATCACGTTCATGGAAGGATTCCACGAGTACAAGGAGGGTCTCGATGAGGGTGAGCACACACTCGACGTTTGATCGCTGGGCGTTACCGTTTTGCGCGCTGTTTCTGGTGACCGTCGCGCTTCCCTCGCGATCGGCCACGGCCGCGGCGTTACCCTCGGAATTGACGTATTCGACGTCCGCCCGGTTCAGCGGGGTCGGGCTCCCGATCTCGTTCGAGGGCGTACAGAATGAGACGGTCCAGGGTGAGGGACCGATTCCGCTCGGTCGGTTCGTGATCCAGAAGCCGGAGAGCGGCGGGGACGTCGTGTTCTCCGACGCGGCCTTCGCGGTCGAGTTCAACGCCCCGTCGTACCACAAGGTCGAGGCGAATTCCGACCCGACCTCCGCGTTGTCGAAGATCCAGTTCGACGGCGTTTTCACTGTGGAAGGCCACCTGAACGGCACGGTGTTCGCCGACGGGACCTCCACGCTGAAGGCGACCATCGACGGCGTCCAGGCGACTGGGCTGGACCAATCCTCCCTGGACCGGACTTACGTGGACGCCTTGCCGTTCTCGGTTTCGGACCTGGACGTCGTGCCGGAGCTTGACCTGACCTCCGGTCCCGGGGGCCTCGCGGGGGTGGACCTCGCCGCGCAGATCGTCGACCCTTCCCAGATGGCGGTGTCGACGATGTTCACGACCGACGTCCGGTCGATCCAGCCGGTTCCCGAGCCGTCGTCGTTGGCGGTTTACCTGGCCGCGGCCTGCGCGCTGGGGCTTTCGCGACGGCGCTTCCGAAGGCTCGCGGTCTGACGACTCCGCCAGCTCACTTGCGGAACCCGCCCCGGCGCAAGACCCGGCCGGGGCCGGCGTCCGTGATCCGCCCCTCCTCGATGACCGACTGACCGTTGACCAGGACGTGCGCGATTCCCTCGGCCGCCAGGCCGGGCTCGGCGAAGGTGGAGCGATCGTTGACCCGGTCCAGGTCGAAGGCGACGAGGTCCGCCGCGGCGCCCGGGGCGATTCGTCCCCGATCGAACAGGGTCAACTCGTTGGCGGCCACGGCGGTCATCCGGGCGACCGCCCGTTCGACGGAGAGCGCGCCGAGTTCGCGGACGAACCGGCCGAGGATGCGGGGAAACGCTCCGGCCCCTCTGGGATGCACCAGCGCCGAGGCCGTGCCGGCGGGGCCCATGTCGGTGCAGAAGCACACGAAGTCCTGCCGCATCGCCTTGATGAGGTTCGCCTCGGACATCGTCCGGGGGAGGGCGCTCGCGCCCGCGGCGGCGACCTCGAAGAAGAGGTCCCAGGGGTCCTTGCCCGCCGCCCTGGCGATCTCACCGAGCGACCGGCCGTTTTGACCGGCGTACCCGGGGGCCTTGATCTGACCGAGGACGACGTTGTCCCAGTCCGAGCCGATGTGCCGGAACCAGTTCTCCCAGCCGCCAAGGGTTTCCATCTCCCGGCGAATCACGGCCCTGGCGGCCGGGTCGGAGAGCTTCGCCTTGAGAGCCTCCGGGCCTTCCGCGGCGTGCGACGGATGGACGAACGCGGCGATGCCGAGTCCGTTGTTGACGTACGGATAAACGTCCGCGCCGACGGGTCGCCCCGCGGCCCTGGCGGCCTTGATCCGGGCGATGGCCTGATCCATCTTCGGCCAGTTGGCCCGACCCGCCGCCTTGAGGTGGAAGATGTGGACCCGGGTGTTGGCTTTCTCGCCGATGGCGAGGGCCTCGTCGATGGCTTCGAGCAGCCGGTCCCCCTCGTTCCGCATGTGGGTGAAGTAGCCGCCGCCGTATTCGCCGGCCACCGCCGCCAGCGCGACGATCTCCTCGGTGGGAGCGTAGACCGCGGGGGGGTAGATCAGGGCCGTCGAAACGCCGACGGCGCCGGCCTCCATCGCCTCGCGCACGAGCGATTTCATGCGTTCCAGCTCGTCGGGCGAGGCTTCGCGGTCGGTCTGACCGAGAACGATCTTTCGGACCTGGGTGTGGCCGATGGACTGGGCGACGTTCATCGGCATCTTCGCGGCGTCAAGCCGATCGAAGAACTCGGCCATCGTGGACCAGCCGGCTTCTCTGGCCTCGGCACCGTCCAGGGGCGCGTCGGAGTCTCCCTCCCCGGCGTTGATCGTGGTGATGCCCTGAGTGAGCAGGTTGTCGCCCGCCCTGGGTGATTTGAGGAACGGGGCCCCGGTCTGTCCCATCATGTCGATGAAGCCGGGAGCGACGTGAAGTCCGTCGGCCTTGAGGGTGCGCCGAGCGGGCCAGCCGCCGAGCCTGCCGACGGCGGCGATCCGGTCGCCCTGGATACCGACGTCGCCCAGGAACCAGGGAGCGCCGGTGCCGTCGACGACCTTGCCGCCGGAGATCACCAGGTCGAGCGGTTCGTCATTCCGCGCGGCGGCCCAGGTGGTCCGACCCATGCCCAGGGTCAACGCGGCCACGCCGGCCCCGAGAAATCCGCGACGATCGACGACCCGCCGGTTCCCACGTTCCATGAGCGTACTCCCGATCGATCGCCAGGACCCGCTGAAGCCGTCCGAAACGA
>JBFWRA010000654.1:0-3848 GCA_050249155.1 Isosphaeraceae bacterium
ACGATTCCCAGGCGACCTGCGGGCTGGTCGCCGGTCTGCTCGGGCTGGTGGGGAACCGAACCGAACACCTGGCGAGGGTCGACCGACCCGCCTGCGAATCGTGCTGCTCGACATTTCCCCCGACCCCCTCGGCGCTCAACCCGGTCGTCGCCTCGCTGCTCTACGCCGCCCTGGCCGAGGGTGAGTCCCTCGAAGTTCCCTTGGAGAAAGCCGAGGCGCTCCGGACCCAGGCGGCCCAGGCGCTGAACGCCGCCCTGGACGGTGACCAGACGCCCTCCATCTCCTCCGCGAGTCCCGCTTCTCCGCTGACGCGACGACTGGGCGTTCCCCGGCCGGGGAGGCATGGCGTCGCCGCCACCTGGGCGGTGGGGGTGACCACGGCCCCTCGTCGCGAGCCGACGTTGGATCGGTGCCTGGAGAGCCTGGCCGCCGCGGGCTGGGATCATCCTCGTTTGTTTATCGACGCGCCCGTGGATCTTCCACCGCGGGCCGCGCTCCTTCCCCAGACGTATCGCGACGTCGCGGTCGGGGCCTGGCCCAACTACCTGCTGGCGCTGCAAGAGCTGGTGCTCCGCCAACCCAGGGCCGACGCCTATCTGATCGTCCAGGACGACGCGCTCTTCTACCAGGGCGAGTCGATTCGTCCCTACCTGGAGCGGCACGTGCTCTGGCCAGGGACCGAACCTGGCGGCTCGATCGTGTCGTTGTACTGCGCCTCGGCCTATACCCGGAGCCGCCCCGGCTGGCACCGGCTGCGAGGCCGATGGGCCTGGGGGGCCCTCGCGTTCATCTTCCCCAACGCCCTGGCCCGCGCCTTCCTGATGGACCGGACCGTCTTCGCCCACCGGTGGATCGGCCGCAACCAGGGACTGGCCCACATCGACGTGGTGGTCGGACGCTGGGCGCGTCGGCGACGGATCGGAGTCTGGTATCCCTGTCCCAGTCTCGTGCAGCACATCGGCGAGACCAGTTCCCTCTGGGAAGGCGCTCGGGCCCTGGGAGACCGTCGGGCCAGAAGATTTCTTGGCGACACGGACGGCTCGGAGGACTCGTCGCGTTAGGCCAGATCAGACGCTTTCAGGTTCACGTGATGCCGTGCGGCCCTTTCGCGGATTCCTAACAATTCCCCCAAACTCTCGATATGACGTGAAAACGGGCGAACCAGGCGAAGTCCTCCGGATAGGCTCCCTGTGCCTGACATGCCAGTCTTGACGTGAATCTCTGGGAAAAAAGCCGATCGGACCGACACCGAAGGCTTGCGTGCGTCGCACCGGGCGTTATGGTCGTGGGATCGACGCCGATCGCGAGGTGATTTCGAAAGGGCCCGGTGAGCGGGTCCGGCCGCCGAGGGAGGGCTGGGGGATGACGCCGCGGGTCCGTTGCTCGAACCCGAACTGTCGCCGACCGACGCGACTGGGGGTCGACGCGCTGGGCCGGAGCTTCCGTTGCGGCTCCTGCGGGACGAAGCTCGCGGTCAATCCGATGGGAGAAGTCCCTTTCGCGGCCCCCGCGATCGGGGCCAGGGCACCCTGGGAGTCCGAACCCCCGGTACGCGGTCGTTCGTTGGGCTCGGCGACACCCGCGCGCCTGGGTCGTTACCAGGTGCTGGGGTTGCTGGGGCATGGGGAGCGCGCCACGACCTACCTGGGGATCGACCCGAACTCGGAACGGCGGGTGGCCTTGAAGGTGCCTCGGCGAGACGGGCAGGCCCGGGACGATTCCAAGGCCAGGGCGCGGTTCCTCGCCGAGGGCAGGACGCTGGCCAGGCTTCGACACCCCGCGATCGGCGCGTTTCTGGAGGCCGTGGACGACGATCGGCTCCTCGTGGCCACGGCGCTGGTTCCAGGGAAGCCGCTGGTCGAGGTTCTTGACGAGGGTCGGGTCGTTCCGGAACGCGCCGCCGAGATCGCCCTGGCGATCGCCGACGCGCTGAGTCACGCCCACGTTCTGGGGATGAGCCACAAGGCCTTGAGGCCGTCCAACGTCATGGTCCTGGCCGATTCCGAGGTCGTGTTGCTTGACTTCGCCCTCTCGTGGATCGTCGGACCGTCGCTGGCGGAATTCTGGCGGAGCTGGCCAGCCTACCTCGCCCCGGAGCTCGCCCGGGGAGCGACCACGGCCGACCCCGCGCTGTGCGACCAGTATAGTCTGGGCGTGATCCTCTACCAGATGCTCTGCGGCCGACCACCGTTCATTGGCACGAACGAGGTCGTTCTGTTCGCCGCATGGAATGACGATCCGCTCCCGCCCAGGGCGTTCCGCGCGGGGATTCCCCAGGGGCTGGAGCGTGTCTGTCTGCGCGCGATGGCCCGACGCCCCGAGGACCGCTACCCGAATTGCGGCGCCCTGGCGACGGATCTTCGCCGCTGGCTAGCCCGTTCGCGACGGACTCAAGCGCGGCTCGGGCGGGTCCGTGGGGCTGGACGCTGGGTCCGCCGTCGGCCCGCGGAGACCGTCTCCGCGGCCCTCGCCGTGCTCGCGCTGGCCGCGACCTCGTTCTACGCCTCGTCGCGACTGGCACCGTCCTCCGAATCCGCCGCGCGCACACCTCCTCCCGCCCTGGCCTCGAAAGATCCCGCCCGCCGCTGAACCCTTCGCCGTGTTACAATCGAGCGTCAAGGCCCCTTGGCCACCCCGGCGCCGCGAGCGACGAAAGGACCAGCGCCCATGACTGAGCGGGAACCCGAACTCTCTCCCGAGCAAGAAGCCGAGGCGGACGCCCTGGCCATCGGCCGACGGGTCGTCGGACGCGAGCTGACCGTCGAGGAAGCCGAGGCGATGACCACGATCTTTCGATCGGCCGTGCAGGCCCTGAAGCACGGATTCATTCGCCGGCTCGCCGAACACGTCCAGGCCGAACGCACCGACGAGGCCGTCGAGGAGTTCTTCGAGGAACAAATCCACCCGGATTGAGGAGAGGTTCCGCCTGAGTGAACGCGTCGGCCGCGCGACGGATTCGATCGCCGACGCGACGGGTGGGGAATGCGACTCCTCCAAGGCACACCCTCGACGATCCCGCCAGGATTATGTTACGTCAATTCCTGGGGGTCGATCGACGTCGAGGCGGCGCGCCTGGCTCCGCCGTGGGTCGGTGTGAGGGTGGGCGGTTGACGGAAGAACTGGTCGGACAGCTCGGATATTTCGGCATCGCGCTGATCCTGGTCATGGGTGGTCTGGGATTACCGATCCCCGAGGAAGCGCCGATCATCCTCGCCGCGATCCTCTCGAAGAGTGGGCGGATGTGGTGGCCGCTGGCCCTGGGATCGTGCCTGCTCGGCGTGATGCTGGGGGATTTCATCGTCTACGCGCTGGGGTACTTTTACGGCGAGCGCGTGATGAGCCTGCCGCTGACCCGCAAGTTCCTCTCTCCGGCCCGCGAGGTGCAGATCCAGGGATACTTTCACCGCCACGGGTTTAAGATCCTGATCCTCGGCCGGTTCGCCGTGGGGTTCCGCACCGCCGCCTACCTGACCGCGGGGATTCTCAAGCTGCCGATGCTTCGGCTGTTCTTGACGGACCTGGTCGCGGCGTCCCTGAGCACGCTGCTGATGTTCGGCCTGGGCTACGTGTTCGCCCATCAGATCGAACAGAGCCTGGACCGGGCGAAATACCTGCTGTGCGCGGTGGCGGCCGTGGTGGGGCTCTGGCTGCTCCATCGCTACTACGAGGCCCGACGTCGGGCCGGCCAGCCGGTCGGCCCGGCGGTGCTGGTGTCCCCGAACGTTCCCCTTCCCCCGGACGATCTTCAGGCCAAGAGCGGCGAGTTTCGCGCGATGACTCCAGCCGCGCCTGAGCCCGCCCCGAAGTCCGAGCCCGAGACCCCGAGGACCGAGGATTCCAGCCATCTC
>JBFWRA010000655.1:0-3847 GCA_050249155.1 Isosphaeraceae bacterium
ACCTGGAAACAGCGCTTACTGGTCCCGCAGGCGTCGAAGTGGATGACGAACTGGTCGACGACCTGTTGAAGATCGTCCAGCGCCCAGCCTCCGCCTCGAACCTTCTCGAGAGCCTCCGGGCTGAGCCCCCGGCTTCGGGTCCCGTAGCGGTTGGGCGTGCGGACCCCGCCGGCCTTCTGGGTGGCTTCCCAGCCGGCCTCCGCGATCGGGACGAATCGACGCTCGACGCGGTAGGCGTCGTAACCCCCGGGATCGGTCCAGAGCACCACGGGGGTCCCGGTGTGGAACAGTTGTCCGCAGACGACGATCTCATCCCCCTGGCGCTCCAGTCGCTGGCCGGGTCGATCGGCCAGCGCCGGGCTGGTCCAGAGCGCGAGCCACAATCCCGCGAGAGACAAACAATTGATTTTCATGATAATTCCTCAATCGATGCATCCGAGACTTCGAGAATCGATCAATCCTTTGGTCGCAAGGCCGCCCAGTCCCGTCCGCTGGCCAGCCTGACGAACTCGGGTAGGGTCTCGGCCAGCGGCCGCATCGCGCCGGGGAGCCAGGCGTCGAGCTTGGGAGTGAGAAGCCCGCTGTTCAACGGCCGGGGCGCTCCCTGACCCAGCTCCGCGGTCGTCTTTCCCTCGATCCGTGACGGGTCGAGGTCCATCGCGGCGGCCAATCGCCTGGCGAACGTGACCCGGTCCATGATTTCCGGGCCGGCGACGTGGACCACGCCGGACGTCTTCCGCTCGGCGAGGAGGACGGCCGCCCTGGCGATGTCGGGGCCGTACGTGGGGCTGGACGTCTGGTCGGACGGACAGACGAGCGTTTCGCCCCGCGACAGCGTTCTGGCGAGCTGGTAGGCGAAGTTCTTTCCCTGGCGTTCGGGGCCGAAGACCCAGGTCGCGCGGAGCGTCAGGGCGAGGTCGCCGAGGGCTTCGGCCAGCGCGAGTTCCGCGTCGCGCTTGGCCTGACCATAAGCGGAGAGCGGGACTGGCGTCGCCGATTCGTCGTAAGGCCCCGCGACTCCGTCGAAGACGTAGTCGGAGGAAAAATAAACGAACCGGGCGGCGTTCTCGGCGGCGGCTTTGGCGAGGTTCAGGGGTTGTTCGAGGTTCGCCGCGCGGGCCTTGGCGGGGTCGCGTTCGCAGCCGTCGACCCAGGTGAACCCGGCGGGGTAGAACACCACGTCGGGCTTCCGCGCGCGAAGCCAGTCGGCGGCGGCGGAAAGGTCGGCGGAGTCCAGAAAGTGGAGCCCCTCGAACGGCGACGTCGCGTAGGTGCCGACCGACTCGTGGCCGCGCTCGGCGAGCCAGCGCAGGAGCCAGCCGCCGATCTGGCCCGACCCCCCGATCACCACGGCGCGCATGGGGAGTCTCCCGCGGGTCGACGACTCAATGGAATCCCTTCCTGCGATGGTGGCTGTAGCGTTGCAGCGACTCCTCGATGACGGGGAGGGCCAGGTCGGCTTGCTGAATCTCGTCGACCTCGACCGACTTGCCCTCGAGCTGCTTGTAGTCCTGGAAGAACCGACGAAGCATGCTCAACCGGTGGGGTGGAAGTTCGTTGGCGTCCCGGAAGCTGTTGAACTCCGGGTCGCCGACGCAGACGGCGAGGATCTTGTGGTCGCGACGGCCGCTGTCGACCATCGTCATCAGGCCGATGGCCCTGGCGGTCACCAGCGTCATGGGGGCGACCGCCTCCTGACAGAGCACCAGGACGTCGAGAGGGTCGTCGTCCTCGGCGTAGGTCTGGGGGATGAAGCCGTAATTCGCGGGGTAATAGACCGCCGAGTAGAGGACGCGGTCGACCCGAAGCAGGCCCGTGCGCTTGTCCAGCTCGTACTTCAGGCTCGACCCCATGGGGATTTCGATCAGGGCGTTGAACTCGACCGGGAGGTTCTCGCCGGGGGTCACGTCGTGCCAGGGATGTAGCATGTCGTCTCGTGAAGTTGCCGGGGCTCGCCGCCGTCCCACCCGGGACAAGCCCAGCTTGCCCCGGAGCGTTCGCCACAATTTACCATAAACCATCAAGTGGCCGGGAGTCCGACCCTGGCCCCGGCGGTGGTGGCGGCCCGGTCAGGCGGAGCCGGTCTTGAGCCGCTTGGCGATGTTGGCGACGTGCCTTCCTTGCGTGCGAGCGATCGCCTTCTCGTTTTCGCTGGGGACACGCTTGTTGTCCGGCCCCGCGAGCGTGGTCGCGCCGTAAGGCGTGCCGCCGGTGATCTCGGCCATGTTGACGAGCCCTGGCTCGGAGTAGGGCACGCCCACGATGACCATGCCGTGATGGAGCAGGGTCGTGTGGAAGCTGGTGATGGTGGTTTCCTGGCCGCCGTGCTGGGTTCCCGTGCTCGCGAAGACGCTGCCGACCTTGCCGATCAGCGCGCCGTTGATCCAGAGGCGCGAGGTCTGGTCCAGGAAGTTGCGCATCTGGGCGCACATGTTCCCGAACCGGGTCGGCGTGCCGAAGAGCAGGGCGTCCGCCTCGGCGAGGAACTCCGGCCTGGCGATCGGGACGTGCCGGAACGCCTCGCGCGCGGCCCTGGCTCCGGACCGCTCCAGGGCCTCGTCGGGGACCAACTCGGGAACCTGATAAAGCTCCACCTCGACCCCGGCGACCTCGCGCGCGCCCGCCGCGACGGCCTCGGCCATCTCATAAACATGGCCATACATGCTGTAGAATACGATTTGAACCTTGATCATGTCGCATCCTCCCTTCCTGAATCCGCCCAGGCCCTGGCACGCGTTCGCCTCAGGGACGTCGGGGACTGTTCTGGACGAGGATAACCGACCGCCTGGAACGCGGCCAATTGACTCGTCGTCACTCCCAGGGCCATCCCTGGGTTTCAAGATGGGGAAGGTGGTCGGCTGGGTGCCACGGGTTCGTCCGCGAATCCGTGGCACCCGGCAACGAGGTTGCATCTCGCCCATTTTGAATCGAGGAACGGCCCTGTCGGCGCTCCGACGTCGATTGGAATCAACGTCGTGGGATCAAAGTGTTCAACGTCGAGGCGCGAGTCGCCGAGGGGCCTAGCGTTGATTGCCAGGTCGTATGCCTTTGAATTGGCCTCCGCCAGGCGCGGCGAGGCGCCGACGATCGGGAGGAATTCCAGAAATGCTTATCCAAAAAAGAATTACGCGACGTGATCGTTCCGGCACCAGCGCGGTGGAGTTCGCCCTGATCGCGCCGATCTTCGTCGCGATGATGATGGGGCAGCTTGAATCATCGCGCCTGGGGATGGTCTCGCAGTTGATCACCACCGCCGCGCGGGAAGGGTGTCGGGTCGCCGTCGTGGAAGGGAACACCCAGGCCGACGTCCAGGCTCGTGTGGACGCCACGCTGGCCGGTTCGGGCATCTCGGTGGGCACGGTCACGCCGACCTGCCCCTCGCCGAACACGTGGACCTCGGCCCCCAAGGGCACGCCGATCACCGTGAGCCTGAGCGTGCCCTACTCCCAGGTGAGCTGGCTGGGAACGCCGTTCTTCCTCAGCGGCGCGACCGTGCGCGCCTCGGCCACGTTCAGCAGCGAGCGCCCCTGACCGGGACGTCGAGGGCCTCGCCCTTCGTCCCTTGTCACCGCCATTTTTTCTCTCTCGACCGTAGGAGTTCGACCCATGGCGACGTCGCGAATGATCCGCCGACTCAAGCGGGCGAAATGGTCGCCTCGCGGAGTCGCGGCGACTTTCCTGGCGGTCATGCTGCCTGTGTTCATCGGGTTCGTTTCGCTCTCGGTGGACACCGCCGTGATCGCCTCGGCACGGGGACAACTTCTCACCGCGGCCGACGCCTCGGCGCTGGCCGCGGCCCTGCAACTGGCCTCGGATCGACGCCTCCAGGGTGGCGGCGTCATCTCCC
>JBFWRA010000656.1:0-3847 GCA_050249155.1 Isosphaeraceae bacterium
CACCACCCACGAAGACGCCGAGTTCACCCGACACTCGATGGAACGCGGCCGATTCCTCACCGAGGCCGACAACGAGAAGCTCAAAAACAACGCCGTCCTCGCCCACGAGACCGCCAAGACCCTCTTCCCCTACGAGGATCCTATCGGTCAGTCGATCAAACTTGGCTCCGACGTTTATATCGTCGTCGGCGTCACCAAGAACCGGGCCGCCTCCGCGGCCATCGGCGGCAGCCTCTCCGGCCAGGATTTCAACAAGGACGTCTACATCCCCTTGACCACCTGCAAGCTCCGATTCGGCGAGCGGATCATGAACAGCCGCGCCGGGTCGATGGAGGCCGAGGAGACGCAACTCTCCCAGGTCACCCTTCAGGTCGGCTCGATCGAGGAGGTGCGGCCGACCCACCCGATCATCGAGGCCGCGATCAAACCCTACCACCCCAAGAAAGACGTCGATATCGTCGTCCCTTACGAACTCTTGCTGGAAGCCCAGCGCACCGCCAGGCAGTTCAGCATCATCCTCGGGACCATCGCGGGGATCTCGCTGCTGGTCGGTGGCATCGGCATCATGAACATCATGCTGGCGACCGTCACCGAACGGACTCGTGAGATCGGCATCCGCCGCGCCCTGGGCGCGAAGCAACGCGACATCACCCAGCAGTTCCTGATCGAAACCATCGTGCTCTCGGGCGTGGGAGGATTGCTCGGCGTCTTCCTGGGATTCGCGATTCCCTGGATCATCGTGTACTTCATCCCAGACCAGAAGGCGATCGTCACGTTCCAGTCCGTCCTTCTGGCCTTTAGCATCTCGGTGGGCATCGGGATCCTCTTCGGCCTTTATCCGGCACGACGAGCCGCCATGATGGACCCGATCGAAGCCCTTCGGCACGAGTAAGCCCTCAACCCCGACGTCGTTCCCAAGCGCCGGCGTCGGCGGTTCATTGGGCTTGCGTCACGCTTTGGCGGATACTAGGCTAAAGACGTCGTTGACCGCGGCAACGGGCCACCCCCGCTGCCGCGGTGTTTGCTTAAAGGGCCCCCGGGAGCGATCACACCTCCCACGAACCTCCATGACCACGTCCGACCGGAACGCCCGGCTCGGCCGGCCCTCACCGCGGGCGGCCACCACGAACGCGACGCCGGAGTTCCGAGTCTCGCCTCCCTTGGAGCACGAAAGGCATGTCCACAGACCGGATCCCCATGTCGAAGGAGGGCTACGAGAAGCTCAAGGCCCAGCTCGACAAGATGAAGAACGAGGACATGCCCCGGATCGCCGAGCAGATTGCCCAGGCCCGGGGTTACGGCGACCTCTCCGAGAACGCCGAGTACGATGCGGCGATGGAATCCCAAGGGATGCTTCAAGCCCGCATCAACGAACTTCAAGATAAACTCGCCCGGGGCATGATCGTCGATCGATCCACCCTGCCCTCGGACCGGGTCGTCTTCGGTTCCAAAGTCAAGGTGCTCGACCTGGACCTCGACGACGAGGAAGACTTCATCCTGGTCGGCCCCGGGGAAGAAGATTACGACATGAACAAGATCCTGCTGACCAGCCCGATCGGACAGGGGCTCGTCGGCAAGAAGATCGGCGAAGTCGTTGAAGTCCCAATCCCCAAGGGAACGCTCAAGCTCAAGATCGTGGGCATCAGCTTCGAGTGAGCCGCGCCGAGCCTCCGTCGTTCCCGTTTTCTTCCAACGGCGCAGGCGGGATCACTCTTTGAGCCCCCAGGAGTCTGGCCAGGGACAGACGATCGTCGTGGGCCTCGCCAGCGTCGGGTGGTCGAAGGTGATGGAGCGCGCGTGCAGAGCGATCCCAACCGGAAACGGTCGGCCCGAACCATAGGCGACGTCACCCCAGACCGGCAACCCTCGACGCGACGCCTGCGCCCGAAGCTGGTGCGTTCTTCCGGTTCGAGGCCAGAGCGGGAGCCAGGCCAACCCCTCCCAATCACCCGGGGGAGGGGCTTCCCGGCGCACCCGAGTCAAGGCCCGCCGGGCTCCAGGCGTCTCGGGCGCGACCACGCGAACGACCCCTCTGGCATCCGTTTTCTCGGTCAGCCAGTCCTCCCAGATCGTTTCGACTCCGACGCCGGGAACCTCGGCGCCAGGTCCGACCTCGACGATCGCCGCGTATTCCTTGGTGGTCCGCCCCTCCTCGAACTGTTTCGCGAGCCGTCGGGCCGCCTTCGCGGTCTTCGCCCAGAGCACCACCCCCGAGACCGGCCGGTCCAGCCGGTGCACCGTGCCAAGATGGACTCGCCCCGGATTCTCCGGGCCCAGGTGCGCCCTGGCGGCGTCCTCGAGAGTCGGCTCGCCGCCGGCGAACCCCTGCGTGAGCATTCCCGCGGGCTTCGCCAGCGCCAGGACGTGTGCATCCTCAAAAAGAACCACCGGGCTGACCTGGAACGGATGTGCCTCCATCGTCAATTAAACGATCTTCGAGAGTTTCTGCCCCAGGCGCTCCAGGGCCGGGCTGCGGTCCCAGGGGTCAAGGTGGATGTTGAGCAGACTGAAGCCGTCGCGGTATCGCACCGCGCGATTCAGCGCGTCGTCGAGTTCCCCCTCGGTGCGAACCTCCAGCCCGAGCCCGGTGCCCAGCACCTCGGTCACCTTGTGATACTTCCAGTCGAGAATGTCGTTGAACGGTCCGTCGAGGAGGAACCGCTCGGTCGTGTACCCGCGGTTGTTCAGAACCAGCACGATCGGGTTGAGTTTCTGTCGAACGACGGTGGAGAGTTCCATTCCGGTCATCTGAAACGCGCCGTCGCCGACGATCACCAGCGGGCGAAGCGCGCGATTGGCGACCCCGGCGCCGACCGACGCCGGCACGGCGAAACCCATCGACGTATAATACGCTGGGCTAATGTATTCGGTCCGCCGGCCGATGGTGAGGTCGGCCGATCCGAAGAGGGAATCGCCGATATCGGCGATCACCACCATCTCGTCGCTGAGCATCTTGTTGATGCGCGCGAAGAGCCGCCGCGAGGTGACGGGAACGTCGGGGTCGGCCACCCAGTCGCGCCCGAAGGCGTCCGGGCGGTTGGGCATCGGGGCCCTTCGGACGGTGAGCTTTCGGGCGGTCAGTTCCCGGATGAAGTCGTCGAGCCGAACGTCGCTGTAATGGTGGTGGCGAATCCGGAGATCCTCACTGGTGGCGTCGATGCAGACGGAGGGATCGAGTTTGGCGGTGAAGATGCCAAGGTTGATGTCGGTGAGGAAGCAGCCTAGCATCAGGAGGCAGTCGGCCCCTTCGACGGCCTGGGTCACTTCCTCGCGGCCCAGCGCCCCCTCGTAAACTCCCGCGAACAGCGGGTGCGACTCGCTGATGACGCTCTTGCCGAGGATGGTGGTGGCGATGGGCATGCCCGTCGATTCCGCCAGGGCCAGCAGGTCGTCTTGCAGACCGAACCGGTGCACCTCGACGTCGGCCAGGATCATTGGCCGTTGCGCGGCGGTGAGCATCGCGGAGGCTTCCTCCACAGCCTCGCGGAGGGCGTCCGGGTCACTCGGAGGCAACCCGGGGGCGGGGCGGAGTGGCGCGACGGGCTTGGCCAGCACCATATCCCTGGGAATCTCCAGGTAGACCGGCCTCTTGTAGCGAGTCGCGGCGGCCAGCACGCGGTCGATCTCGTGGAAGGCCGTCAGGGGGTCGTCGATCACGGCGGAGGCCGCGGTGATCTTCTCAAAGACCTCGAACTGGGTCTCGAAGTTCCGCACCTTGTGATGCAACAGGGGGTTCCGCGCCCGTTCCGAGAGGCCTGGCGAGCCGCTGATGACGATCACGGGGGACTTCTCGGCGTAGGCTCCCGCGACGCTGTTGCAAAGGCTAAGCCCCCCGACACAGTAGGTC
>JBFWRA010000657.1:0-3827 GCA_050249155.1 Isosphaeraceae bacterium
CCACTTTGAATACGAGTATTCCGCCATGCGAGTGCCTCGGTCGGGGTCGGCGCGCGGGGCGCGTCGGAAGGGGGTCGCGGACAGAATCCAGGGGTCCGACGCGCCCGACCTCGAATCAGGCGGCCGAGGGATCTTCCTGCCAGAGTCCCAGGATATTGTCGTCGAGGTCCTTGAAATAGAGGAACCAACCCATCCCTGGCACGGCCGTCTTGGGCAGGGCGATCTGACCGCCAAGCCCGACGAGTTTCTCGGCGAAGGCGTCGAGGTCCTCGACCATCACGTAGTTGGCGAAGGGGTGCTGAGGATTTTGCTTCTTGATGAGCATTCCGTTGACGCCCTGTCGGATCGGCTGACCTTTGTCGTCGGTGGGCACGGTCTTGATCGAGTGGATGATCGCGTCATCACCTCCCCAGGGAGTCACCTCCCAGCCGAACAGCCCTCGGTAAAACTCCGAGGCTCGATCGAGGTCGTCCACGGGGATCTCGAAATGGCAGATCGTTCGGTCCATGTTCACCCTCCGAAATCGTGGCGAAGGAGCCAGTGAGGGAAGCGGGTGAACACTACCACTAAACAAAAGGCCAGTCAACCCGGATCGTCGAGCTTAGCGACGGTAGCTGGTGGCGCCGGCCTTCACGTTCTTGTTGAGCTTGTTGTTGACGTGAAGACCTTCCAGGATGAACTCGGCGGCGCTGGCGGTGGCGGCTTCCCTGGCCTGGGGGTCCTTGATCTCGGGGAGCGTCGCCGCGGCGAGTTCCTCGGCCCGTTTGCGAAGGCCGGGAACTTTCTCAACCCTGGCTAGCACCTCCTTCGCGGGCATCGTGTCTCCGAGTTCGACGCTCTTGCCCGACTCGAAGTGCTCAACCATCGCTCGAAATTCCCTGGCGTCGAGATGCCGCGTGAAGATCACCTTCACGGCCTCGTCGGCGATCCGACCGATCAACTTGTCCTCATGGCCGTCTTCCTCGGTCATGCTCAACTCGATCTTGCCGCGTGAGCTGGGAATCGCGTGCGCGACGTCGGAAACCCTGGGAACGACCCAGTTTTCCCCGTTGAGGAGGGCTCGGCGCTCGGCGTTGGAGACGACGTTCTCGAGGTTCGCGATCGACATCCGGACCGAGACTCCGGACGCTTGATTGACGTGGGGCGAGACCCTGGCCAGCCTCGATAGTTCCTCCACGACCTCCTTGACGTAGGTGGGAACGCCGAGTTTCTGGCCGTCGCGCGTCAGCCAGGCGTTGGCGTCGCTGATGGCCATCCCCAGTTCCCTGGTGAGCGGATAATGGGTCCGCACGACCGAGCCGATTCGGTCCTTCAAGGGAGTGACGATTCGTCCCCGGTTGGTGTAGTCCTCGGGATTGGCCGAGAAGACCATGCAGAGATCGAGGTTCAGTCGGATCGGGAAGCCTCGGATCTGCACGTCGCGTACTTCAAGGACGTTGAACAGGCCGACCTGGATCTTCGGCGAGAGGTCGGGCAGTTCGTTCATGCAGAAGATGCCGCGGTTGCTCCGAGGGATCAGGCCGAAGTGCATGGTCAACTCGCTGGAGAGGTATCGCCCCTCGGCGTGCTTGATCATGTCGACCTCGCCGATCAGGTCGGCGATCGTGACGTCGGGGGTGGCGAGTTTTTCCTGGTAGCGTCGCTCGCGCCCGACCCAGGCGATGGGGGTCGCGTCTCCGAGGGATTCGACCCGGTCGCGTCCCTCCTTGGAGATCGGGGCGTAGGGATTGTCGTTGACTTCGGAGCCGTCGATCACCGGCATCGCGTCGTCGAGCAGGTGGACCAAACCGCGGAGCATGCGCGTCTTGGCCTGGCCTCGAAGACCCAAGAAGAGCATGTCATGTTTTGAGAGGATCGCGTTTTGGATTTGGGGAAGGACGGTTTCCTCGTAGCCGAGAATCTCGGGAAAGAGGGCGCGGCCCTCCTTGATGGCGGCGATGAGGTTCCTCCTCATCTCGTCCTTGACCGACTCCATCCGATAGCCGCTCGCCTTCAACTCGCCCAGGGTGCTGGGCCGCTCCGTCGCCATGCTCTGGCTCTCCAGGGTGTCGGTCGGTGGCCGGCCGGCCGGTCGGTCGATCGGGGCGGGGGGCCGGTGACGAGTCGTCACTTCGGATCGGTAAACCAGAAGTTATGCTAGGCGGGCGAGAGGTCGAAGTCAACGCGACCAGGGAGCGTTGAAACGGAGGGTTTGGCGGGGGTTTGGTCGCGCTTCGCCGGTCAGACCGCGAATCCCGCGGGTTGCTCGAACTGGAAGAGCCGGCTGACGCTCTCGCGGCGGTGGATGGAGAGGATCGCCTCGGCGAACAGTCCCGCGACGCTGACGATCTTGCATTTGGCGGGCAGGGGTTCGAAGCGATAACCGATGGTATCGGTCACCACGAGTTCCTTGATGGGACTATCCGCGATCTTCGCCGCCGACCCTTTGGAAAAAACGCCGTGGGTGACGCAGGCGTAGACGTCCTTGGCCCCGCGATCCTTGCAGGACTCGGCCATTTCGATCAGTGTGCCCCCCGAGATCGTGAAGTCGTCGACGATCAGGACGTTCTTGCCCTGGACTTCTCCCACGATGTCGAGGACCTCGGCCCGTTCGTCGTGCCGCTTGCGGGTCTTGTTGCCGAGCACGACCCCTGAGACGGGGAGCATTTCCGCGAACCGATAGGCCTGCTTGCCGAAGCCGACGTCGGGCGCGGCGACGACCAGGTCGGGGATGTGCTTGCGCAAAAAGTAATCGACCAGCACGGGCATCGCGTAAAGGTGGTCGACCGGCTTACTGAAGAACCCCTGGATCTGGGGGCTGTGGAGGTCCATCGTGAGGACGCGGTCCGCGCCTGCGGCCTCGACGCAGTCGGCGCAGACGCGGGCGCGGATCGAGACCCGCGGTTCATCCTTCTTGTCCCCCTTGGCGTAGGAGAAGAACGGAATGACCGCCGTGACCTGCGTGGCGCTGGCCCGTTTGAAGGCGTCGATCCAGAACAGGAGTTCCATGAAGTTGTCGTTGACCGGGAACTCGGTGCTC
This sequence comes from Isosphaeraceae bacterium, assembly GCA_050249155.1. Lineage (GTDB taxonomy): Bacteria > Planctomycetota > Planctomycetia > Isosphaerales > Isosphaeraceae > JBFWRA01. Next base: position 3,020 of record JBFWRA010000657.1, read on the forward strand.
TGCACGACGAACACGTCCCGTCCCCGGACGTTCTCGAGGACCCTGACGAAGACGTTGCCCTCGCTGAACTGGAGGGTCTCGGATCGGGCCAGGCCGATCCCGAGCTGTTCACAGATCGCCTTGCCGAGGGCTTGACTGGCCCTCCCCGCGAAAATCTTCAGTTCACCGAAGGGGTCGGTTGACTTGGAAGAGGCGTTGCAGCCCACCAGCGACATATCCATCACCCGCCCCGTCCACGCGTTACTGTGGGAGTGGGCACCGGTCACCCGAGAGACCGGGACGACTCCGCCCTGTTCGGAGGCCGAGCGAGTCCGTCAGCGCGAGGTCCTGGAGTCGTAAGCCGCCGACGGGGCGAACGTCCCTGACCCCTGTCAACGCGGTCGCGCTCCTCCTCCGAATGCGATGGCTCATTTTAACGAGGTCCGCCCCGCGTTGCCTAGTGAACCCGCGCGACGGAGCGGGCCCGCGTCCGGAAAAAGACGCGCCCAAGACCGCGCGCTCGTCTACAATGCCTGTCGGCGTTCCCGGATTCAGGCTCCGCGGAGATGGCCCAGTCGAAGCGAGAACGGCCCGCGAGGATCACCAGAATGAGCCGACAGGTACGATCGCAGGGTGGGGTTTGGGGGGTTGCGGTCCTCGTCGTGGCGGTGGCGGCGCTGACCGTCTTCCGGTACGCCTCCTGGAGACCGGGCACCGGCGTTGAGGCGTCGGCCGCCCTGCCTGTCGCCCTGGAGGTTCAACTTCCCGTGGACCCGTTCACCGGAGGGATGGCCTGGTTGAACGTCTCCGGCCCGATCACGCTCAAGGA
>JBFWRA010000658.1:0-3820 GCA_050249155.1 Isosphaeraceae bacterium
GAGACCCGCGCGAGGCGCACACCCAGGCCCTGGTGGGCTCGCGACTCTCCGCGGGTCACCCCGAGCTCAACGCGGTACTCGAACGAACCACCGAGGCCGTGGCCCGAGGGGCGGACACGCGTTAGGAGTTCGATCCACAAGCTCGACCCTCGTTCCTCGGGTCCTGAAACCCCCAAGGGGAGGCTGGACCCGGCCGACCTGGCCGCGCGACAATGCGGGAAACGATCCGGACCCCCTCGACCCGCGGAGGTAGGCCATGAAGTCGCACCCGGTCCTCGTCGCTCTCACCATCGTCAACCTCGGGCTGCTCTCGTACCAGGTCGTCCGACCCCGGCTCGCGCTCGCCAGGGACGCCGAACCCGTGCTGCGTGGTCGCGCCCTGGAAATCGTCGACGATCAGGGGAGGATCCGCGCGGCCATCAAGGTATTGCCGATGGACCCGGCCCAGAAGCGGCCCGACGGTCAGCCGTATCCCGAGACGGTCATCCTTCGATTGATCGACCCCAACGGTCGTCCGTCGGTTAAACTCACCGCCTCGGTTCGAGGCGCGGCGCTGGGCCTGGGAGGCGAGTCGGACCCGACCTACGCCCGGATCGCCGCGGACGGGGCCGAAACCCACCTGTCGCTGAAGAATCGGAAGGGTGAGGAAACGCTGCTCACGCGTTGAAACCGATGACGTCCGTTACGTCGCCACACATTAAATGAAAAGAACATCATGTCGATGACTATTTATTTAATTGCGATGGCTCCTCTCGCCGTCGGGGGTCGGCGGGTCCCCGACGTCGGACTTCTGATCCTCGCCGGCGCGGGCCTGGCGATCGGAATCGGCGTGTATCTGGGATGGCGTTACGAGAAGAAGCGAACCGAGCGATTCGAGGCCATGGCGCGAACCCTGGGCCTGGCCTTCATCCCCAGGGACGATGGTTCGCTCCTCGATCGACTCCGCCCATTCCACCTCTTCTCGCAGGGACGTTCCCAAGCGATCAGAAACCTGTTGCGAGGCGACAAGAACGACGTCGAGATGGCCGTCCTCGATTATCAATACACGACTGGGAGCGGCAAGCATTCGCACACCCATCGTCTCAGTGTGCTCCGCTTTCGCTCGCCAACCCTCAACCTGCCGCGGTTCACGCTGCGGCCAGAGGGAATCTTCCACAAGATCGGAAGCGCCCTGGGCTATCAGGACGTCGACTTTGAATTCCACCCGGAGTTCTCAAGCTCGTACCTTCTGCGAGGTGAGGACGAGTCTCAAATCCGGAAGCTTTTCAACGAGACGCGCCTGCGCTTCTTCGAAGACAAAGCCGCCGACAAGATCTGCGTCGAAGCGGCCGGTGACCAACTGATCTATTATCGTCAGAATCGACGTGTCGATCCCGACGACGTTCATGACTTCATCGAGCGAGGGCTTCGTGTGCTCAAGGTCTTCCAGGGGCGTGTGGACGCCTGACGATCTCATACTCAAGCGCCACCGTGCCGGTCTTCTCATAACGTCGTTGGCTCACGAGCCTGAGCTTGGTCCGAGGCGCGGGGTGGGGGAGCAAAGGCACTCCCCCGCCGAGCAGGATCGGAATCACGGCGACTTCCACCGAATCCACCAATTCCAACTCGAGCAGGCCGCGAAAGAGCGAACCACCGCCGAAGAGCCAAAGGTCCTTGCCCTGTTTCGCCTTGAGGGCGGAAAGCGTTTTCGCCGGATCTTCGGAGACGGTCACGCCCGGGCAATCCTCCTGTCGAAGCGTCCGCGAGAAGACGTGGGTCTCCATGCCGTTCATCGACGCGCCCGCATGGGAGCGCGTGGCCTCGTAAGTGATTCGGCCCATCAGGACGGTGTCGAAGGCGCTCAGGAGCGCGTGGAAGTCGATGTCCGGGTCCATGACGATCCAGTCGAACTCGCCGTTCGGGCCGGCGAGATAGCCGTCGAGGCTCATGGCCACCGAATAGCGAACACGTCTCATGGCATGATTCCTGACTCGCCCCTACTCGGAGCGTGCGTTCCGCGGGGCGGACCAGTGAGCCAACTGGCCACCGCGGTCGGGAGAAGTGGAATGAGCCAGTATGCTGAGCGTACTCGAAACCCGCGAACTCGGGATTCCACCACGGCGCGGCACGCATGTGACGTTACCAGGACCGTCTCGGAGTGAGTAGAGAGGGGTCTGACGTTCGATGCACGCCGCGCGCCGGTTTCGGGTGGTGTTGCACGATTTCGCCGACTCGCTACAATCGTCGGTTTGCCCCCGTTGAGGTGACGCAGGTCTTCAGGGTCGACGGTCGGTCCGGCCGTCGCGCGAAGCGACGCCCGGCCGGGCGGATTGAGGGAGTCTGAGACGGATGGCCGAGTTGATGACCACCGACGTTCGAGCCCTGCTCGACCGTTCCCCGTTTGATCAGTCGGCGGTGGCCGACCTCCGCGAGGTTCTGGGACGCGACCCTTCCCGTTACCGAACCCTCCGCGACGCCGTCTCCGCCATGCGCGACCGCGAAAAAGGGGCCGTCAAGCCCGAGACCCACCTGAGACTCGGCGTCGGCGAGGTCATGCTCGGCCGGTACCCCGCCGGCCTGGACCACCTCGCCAAGGCGGGGGACGTCGGTCTGGCCCACTACTTCCGCGGGGTCGCTTACGAAAACACCCAGCGCTGGAGCGACGCCGCGGAGGCGTTCGAGGCGGCCTCCAAGGCTGGCTACGATCCGAAAAACTCCGAGCTCCATCGCGCCGGGGCGCTGCGGCGGGCCGGACATCCCGAGGATGCGAAGAAGATCCTCGACGGGTTGGGTCAGACCGCCGCGTCCACGGCCGAATACCATTATCAAGTCGGAAGTTTGCTCGCCGCCAGCGGCGACCTGCCCGGCGCGGCCGTCGCGCTTGAAAAGGCGATCAGCATCGACCGGGATCATACCGGCGCTCTCTTCGAACTCGCCTACATCAACGACCTTTACGGTAACGACGAGGTGGCCGTCGACTTTTACAAGCGATGCGCGGCCAAGCCGCCGGTTCCCCTCGCCGCCCTGATCAACCTCGGCGTGCTCTACGAGGACGAGATGCGGTTCCGCGAGGCGGAATCTTGCTACCGGCAGGTTCTCGCGTTCGACCCGAACCACCCTCGGGCCCGGCTCTTCTTCCGAGACTGCCGGGCCAGCAAGGACATGTACTACGACGAGGAGCGCGAGGACGAACTCCGTCGGATCGGCACCTTGCTGATGATCCCCGTCACCGACTTCGAGCTCTCGGTTCGGAGCCGCAATTGCCTGCGGAAGATGAACATCCGGACCCTGGGCGACCTTACGAGGACGACCGAGGTCGCCTTACTGGCGAGCAAGAACTTCGGCGAGACCTCCCTCTCCGAAATCAAGGAGATGATGACCTCCAAGGGGCTCCGGCTTGGGATGGCGCTGGAGGCCGGCGAGCGCGCCGCCATGGACCCGCGGCACGAGCCGGTCGAGGAACTCTCGCAGGAGGAAAAGGCCCTGCTGGCCCGGTCGATCGGCGACCTGAACCTCTCTGTTCGCGCCCGGAAGTGCATGACGAAGCTGGGAATCCAGACCGTCGGCGAACTGGTCATGCATACTGGCGACGAGCTGATGGAGTGCAAGAACTTCGGCGTGACCTCGCTCAACGAGGTTCGCGAAAAGCTCGACGAGCTGAACCTCAAGCTCAAGAACGAGTGACCCGCGCGTCGGCCGGCCCCGAGAGGAACGCCACGATCGCGAACGAACCCCTCCGCGTCGGCCGACGCCACCCCCTCGCATGACGCCCACCTTCCGAGACCGACCGGTCCGGTTCGAAACCGTCGCCCGGGACGCCCAGTCCCCCGCGCGATCGGGT
>JBFWRA010000659.1:0-3819 GCA_050249155.1 Isosphaeraceae bacterium
AACTGCTGGCCAGGAAAGTGATCGTCGAGTTTGAAGACCGCCGCAGAACTCTCGTCAGCGGCGACGAGATCCTCGGCGTTGAGAAACCCAAGGCGAGGTCTGGGCGCGACGACGACGAACGCATCGAAGCCTGATTAGTCACAAAGATATAATTTAATGTTTACGATTTCGCCTGGCGGGAGAGGGAATCGTTCCATGAGTCTCCGCGAACACCTGGCCGGCGTGCTGGCCCAAGACCCCCGATACACGATCGACGCGTACACGTTCATCTTCGAGGCGCTGGAATACACCAAACGGCTGCGAAACCGCGCCAGAACGAGCGCCCGAAAGCAAGGGCGAGCGTCGTCGGTCTTGGGTACGAAACACGTCACCGGCCAGGAGCTTTGTGAAGGAGCCCGAAGGCTCGCCCTGGATCGCTACGGCATGATGGCCCTCACGGTGCTGAATCTGTGGGGCCTCCATTCCACTTCCGACTTCGGCGAGATCGTTTATCACTTGATCGCCTCGGGAGACCTGCTGAAGACGGCCAGTGACTCCCGGTCCGACTTTGACGACGTGTACGACTTTGAAGAAGTCTTCCGCCGGGGCTTCGTCCTGGCCCTCGACGACGGCACCTGATCCGCGTCGACCTTGAGGTGGGGCGCGTCGAATCCTGGTATTGAGGAACGGACACATGGACGTGCGTGAAACGAACCCAACGGACCGACGGTGGTTCCTTCTGGCGCTGGGGGTGTACCTCGCCTGGGTGGTCGCGCTGGGCGTTCTGGCGGTGGTTTCAGGCCAGAAGCCGGTCGAGCGTCCCGTCGCGGAGGCGCGCTGAGCGGTGACGTGGCCTGGCGGTGACGCCCCGGGCTTCACCTCTCTCCATTCCCTCGAATCCCGCGGACCCGCCAGCGCTGGAGCCGGAACCAGCCTCGTGGGTCCGTCCAACTCGCCTCCTCGACGAACCCCGATCGCTCGGAGAGCTCGGCCAGCGTCTCGGTCGTGTACTTGTGCGAGTTTTCCGTGTGGATGGTCTCTCCCTCGTCGAACGTGACCGAGAGATTGGCCCCAGGCACGTTGACCGTCTGCGTTCTCAGACTGACAAGATGCATTTCGACCCTTCCCAGGTCGGCCCTGTGGACGGCCTTGTGGGCGAAGTGATTCCTGTCGAAATCCGCGTGAAGCTCTCGGTTGATCCGAACGAGAAGGTTTCGGTTGAATCGGGCGGTCAGTCCCTGGGCGTCGTCGTAGGCGGGTTCCAGGATCGCCGCGTCCTTGGCCATGTCGGTGCCGAGTAGAAATCGGTCTTCCGGCGTCATCACGGCCGCGACGCGTCGCAGCAACCCCACGGCGTCCTCGGTCACGTAGTTGCCGAGGCTGGAGCCGAGAAACGCGATCAGCTTCGGGCCCTTGACGCGTCCGGCGATCTCGGGCAAGGCGCCATGATAATCTCCCACGAACGCTGTGACCTTGAGCGCGGGAAACGTTCGGGTGAGTTGCCTGGCCGATTCCTCGACGGCCGTCGACGAAACGTCGATGGGCAGGTAATGAAGCGCGCCGTGCCTCGCCAGGGCCGCGGCGATCAAACGTCGCGTCTTCTCGGCGCTGCCACTGCCAAGCTCGACCAGCGCCGGGGGTTCGGTCGATCCAAAATCGACCATCGCATCCGCGTGTTCCCGAAGGATCGCGTCCTCGGTCCGGGTCAGATAATACTCGGGAAGCTCGCAGATGCGTTCGAAGAGTGCCGAACCAACCTCGTCATAAAAGTACTGGCAAGGCAAGGTTTTCGTGGGCCCAGTCAGTCCCTCGCGAACAGCGGCGGCGAGGGCCTGGGTTGACGTCGGACGTCGCTCGCGTTCGTCGAGCCGAATCAGGGCGATTCGTCCGGAATCGGACTTCTGAGGGGCGATCGTTCGAGTCGACAAGGGTGTACCTCGGGGCGGTCTAGGGCGGAGGGAGGGGCGACGGCGGAGATCCGGTTCAGGAGGCCGTCGCTCCACCAGGGATTGGGTCAATCGAGCGAAGACGCCGAGCGCCGCCGACACTGAGTCGGAGGTTTATGTAGTCATCAAGTCCTCGGGAGGCAAGGCGCGGTCCGCGCCAGGGCCGTCGGATCCGGCTGACGGCCTTCGCCGGTCGGACGTTGATACTCCATAGAGGAGAGGTCGGCGTTTCCCAGACTCGGGTCAAGCTATATTTAACCTCTTCTGCCACTCATCATGGATCGACCTGGATCGGATCCGCGAGAAGTACGCCGCTTCGCAACGGTTCTCACGCTGTGGAGGCCGCAAAAACCATGCCCGCCAACGACGAATCAGGGGAGTCCACGCTCTCGCTGCGTGATCTGGAGGTGATCGACACGATTTGCGGTCGCTTCGAGGAGGCCTGGCAAGCGACCGGGCCTCAGGACGCCGGGCCTTCCCTGGATTGGCACCTGGAAGGGGTCGCGGATCACCTGCGGTCGGCGCTTCTTGAGGAGCTCTGGCGGATCGACCGGGAATACCGAGCGATTCGGGCGCGGAGGCCCAAAGGTCTCGATCGGAGCGTCGAGGACGCGCTCTAAGGGGTGGTCATACAAGTCCTTGTCGTCGGCCGTCGCGGAGTTCCTCACCCTCGATCAGTCCAGGACGACGGCGCAGGCCAGATCGTTTCCGAACGTCTTGAAGTTTTTGAGGGTCCAGACGACGCGCTTGTCGCGGGTCACCTCGATGAGTTGAGGGTTGTCTGGTCCAGCGTGGCAGTTGCCGATCACCAGGTTGCCGTTGGGCAGGAGGGCCAGTGTCGTCACCCAGGCGAGGCGAATTCCCGGGAGTTCGTCCCGCTCGATCGACCAGACGACCTTGCCGGAGGGATCGACCTCGATGACGCGGTTGCCGTTGCCAGTGGCGATCAGGGTGTGACCGTCGGGCTTGCGCAGGGCGCTGAAGACCTCCTTGCCGTGGCCGTCGTGGCCGGGTGTCCTGGGACGGCCGGCGAGGTCCAGGGCGTAGCTCCAGACGACGCGACCGTCGCCGTCGTATTCGCGGACCACGCCGTCCCCCTCGTGGCAGACGAGGTAGTTCCCATTGGGGAGTTTGCGAGCCTGCCGGGTGTCGCGGTGCGGGTTGGGATGATCCACTCGCAGTGGCACCTCCTTGACGATCGCGCCCTGAGGATCGACCTCGATGATCCGGCGGTTCCCCGACTCGACGATCATGGTTCGCCCGTCGTCCAGCCGCTGGAAGGCGTGGACCTCGACCCTTCCGTCATAGCCGGGCTTCGGCCTTGAGGTGTGCGACCAAACGATCGTCTTCTCGGGCGAGACCTCGATCACCCTGGCCGGACCGGACTGGAGGAGGACGTTGCCACTGGGCAATCGGGCCAGGTCGTGCGTGGTGAACGGGTTGGGATAGCGCCAGACCACCGCGCCCGTCGCGTCGACCAGCGACAGAGAGCCCCGGTCGACCCCGAGCACGCGGCGCCCGGACGCGCCGGGCTCATCGCCCAGGGTAGGGGAGGTCAACAGGAGGGCCAGACCGGTGAAAAGGGCGGACCGGCGGGAGAGAGTGGGCACGAGGTCGGACTCCATCTCGGTTGGGTGCGTCTCGTTTCATCACGCCATCACTTGATGGATCGGCTCGGCCCCTTCGACGCCGACGAGCTTCTGGTCCAGGCCGTTATAGAAGTAAGAGAGCCGTTCGGGGTCCAGACCCAGGAGGCTCAGCGCGGTGGCGTGGAGGTTCTTGACGTGGAACCGGTCGGAGACGCCCGCGGAGCCGAGTTCGTCGGTTTCGCCCACGGAAACGCCTCCCTTCACGCCCCCTCCGGCCATCCACATGGTGAACCCGTAGGCGTTGT
>JBFWRA010000660.1:0-3818 GCA_050249155.1 Isosphaeraceae bacterium
CCGCCGGAGCCTCCGTCGCGAATCGACCAGTCGAGGGAAAGGTTTGGCTCATGGGGAAGGTGAACGCGGAGCCCCGGTATCGGGTGGTCGTATTCGACGAGATCGATGAGCCCGAGGGGGTCCGCGACCTCTTCTGCAAGGTGACAGGGCTGCACCCGGCCGATGCGACCCTCTGGGTGGCCAAGGCCCCGGGGGCGTGGCCTCACCCGCTGACGACCGACCAGACCAGGGCCCTGCTCGACGGCCTGTACGACCTCGGAATCGCGGCGGAGGCCTGGATCGTCGACGCCTTTCCCGACCTCAGCCCCGCCCGGACCATCCACGAGGCCGCCTGTCTGCCCGACGGCTTTCGGGTGACGGGGCTCCGGGGGGAGCCCACCCACTGGGTCCCCTGGAACCGGATCGAGATGGTTTGCGCTGGTAAGATCCAGATGAGTGACGAGTACAAGTCCGGTCCTCCCCCGCGATGGCCTTCGGCCCTGGCGACCGGTTTGCGGGCGTTGACCTTGCGAAAGCCAAGACCGTCTCCCCGACTGGCCAGGGCCACCAGGGTGGTTCGCGACCCGCTGGGCGAGGTCGTCATCGTGCGGAAAGACCCGCGCCTGGCGTTCCGGGTGATCGAGAACCAGATGAACTACGCCTACCTGGGGGACGCGCTCCGTCCCTCCGCGGCCGAGAACTTTCCCAAGTTCGTCGCCGACGTGGTCGCCAGGGCGGACGACGCCTACCTCACGCCGTCGACCCGCGCCCTGCTGAAGGGGGAATCGCCGGCGGATTACACCTTCCCCACCTCGCAGGCGTTGCTGGACTACGCCACCCACCGTTTGCTCTGGAGCTGGTACAGCAAGGACCGCGAGCGCGCCAGGAACGAGCCGCGTCCGGACCGAACCCTGGACGACGGTGACGGTGACGATTCGGACTGACCACGCGTCAAACCCGGCGCGGCGTCACGCCCCTTTTCCACGACCGGCGAGCTTGACGAACTCGGGGCTTCCGAGCAATTCGTGGGCCGTCTGCCGGAGCGCGGCGAAGGCGGCGTCGCGGAGCGGGGCCTCGACCTCGATCCCGTAGGCCCCCGCGAACTTCAGGCTCACGGGCAGGCCCGACCTCAACTCCTCAAGGGCCCTGGGAAGCTTCTCGGCGGGGTCGGTGGGGCCCTCGGGCCGGCTTCCCCAGAGGGCGAGGTCGCGCCTGGTCAACCGCGAATGGTCGATCAGGAACACAGGCTCATTCTTCCACCAATCCGGGGCCTGCACCTGTCGAAAGGTCGCGACCTTGCCCAGCACCGGATGCGAGACCGGAGCGCTGGCGAGCCCCGTCGGCCCGGTCGTGGCCTCGAAGACCACGCCAAACTGGTTCTTCATCTCCAGCGTCACGCGGACCAGCGGGACGTACAGTCGGTCGGGGTGGGGGCTCTTCGGGACGGTCGAGGCGAGCCTGGCGTAGGTCCCCCCCAGTCTACTGAGCAGTGAAGGGGCGGTCCCCTCGGGGTGAAAGATCGCCTTGAGTCCGACCGCCACCCGAGCCGCCGACGCGATCGCTCCCGCGTCGTAGTCCTCGCACGCCGCCTCGATCTCGCGGAGTCGCTCGTCCAGAGACTGCTTCGGGTCGTTCATGGGAATTCCGTCGCGGGCGAGAAGAAGCGCTGAGGGCCGTCTCCCGTAGTCATACCCTCCACACCCGGAAGTCGCAAACGCCAATCGTCCGAAGTGGATGGCGGCCAGGTGAAACTCCCAGAGCGCTCCCTGGGTAAGAGAGTTCGATCCGGGGGTTCAGTGGATCGGCTTCCTGGGTGCCTTCCCCCTTCCAACCGACACGAAGCCAACCGATGCCACCCGAAACGAGGGCTTCTTCCATGGCAACCTTCTCCCAGGCCCCCCAAGGGTCGGCGCGGATCGCGCTGTTCCGAGTCCTGGCCGTCGCCGGATTGGCCTTGTACCTCACCCCAACCGCCAGGGCCCAGGAACCCTCCCGGGCCAAGGGGACGGCCAGGAGCGCGACCCAGACCCAATCCAGGACGGCGAAGAGCCGGATCTCCCCGGAGGAGCCTCGGCGAGTCGACGCGGAACCAACGAAGGACGAGAACGAGAACCCGGACGCCGACGCCAAAGACGAGGAAACGACCAGGGACGACGACAAGAAACGCGAGTCTCCTCCCGGACTCTTCGGCGACCCGAAGCGGTTCACCAAGCTCGGCGGTTGGGGAAGCGTCGGCGGCTCGATGGGCCAGTTCGGCATGGCGCGGTCGGCGCTGATCATGATGCCGCCAGTTCAGGAGGAACTGAAGCTCACCGACGCCCAGAAGAAGAAGATCCGCGAATGGATGGACGGCACGAGAAAACGGGGTGAGGAAATGGGCAAGGCGATGCGGGAACAGGCCGGTGACCCCGCTCAGCAAGAGGCGATGCCACTGGCCGCCCGAATCTTCCAGTTCACCAGGATGATCGAGCAGGTGGGCACGATGCTCCGCGAGAACGAGACGGGGCTGGCGCGCATCCTCGACAGGTCCCAACGCGCCCGACTCACGCAAATCGCTCTTCAAATGGAGGGGATCGCGGCGGTCACCAAGCCCGAGGTGGCCAGGGCGATCAACCTCAGCCCAGGTCAGATTCAATTGATCCAACAAACCCTGGCGCAATCAAAACTCATGCAAATGACGACCTGGATCGAACAGGGAGCCAGGATGAGCCAGCGGTTCCGGCCGCGTCCCGAAGGGCCCACCAATCCCGACGCCGAACCCAATCCCAATCCCAATCCCAATAACGGACCCAATCGCGGTGCCAGTCGCGCCCGCGGCAAGGAGGGCGCGGCGACTCCGCGACGACCCGAGGGCCGGGACGCCCAGACCGACGATGACGACCCCTTGGCGGAAGAGAAGGCCCGTGCCGAGCGGGCCAACGCGATGCGGAAGGAGTTCGAGGCGATGCGGAGCCGGACCGACGGAATCCAGGAGCGGACCGTCCTCCAGATCGCCAAGATCCTGTCCCGCCGCCAGCGCGAGAAGTTTGAGAAACTGCTGGGAGAACCATTCGACCCGGCCAAGGTCAACACGATGGGCCGACCCGGGGATCGGGAGCGTGCCGCTCCCGGCGCGGCTCCCTCCTCGTCCAGCGCGCCGGGGCGGGGGGGGCCGACCAGGGGTCAAGGCTCGGGTTTGCCGCCGTCCAACCAGGGCGCGTCGAGATAGTCGTCCGTCAGGGGCCCGCCCCCTCGACAGGGGGCCGGTGTCAGGTGGGTCACGACCGTCGGGATCAGGTACAACCCCGCGAGCCCCCAGACGAACAGGCTGAACGCGGCGAGGCTCCGGAGCACGGCCTCGCCATCGTCGACCGCGAAGAGGATCACGCCGACGAGGTGCCCCATCAGGATGATGACCTGGAGCGCCCCGGCGGACCAGACGACCTCGTAAATCGCTAGCCAGAGCCCCGCGTCGTGGGATTCGTCCGCCGACGTCCGGGCGGACTCGCGCCGCGGACGAGGCGGTGGCACGCCCTCGTGGGCGGGATCGGAGCGAACCGTCGGTCTTGGTGAGTGACTTCGCACGGCGTGGGACTCGCGGGGCTGCGCGGTCGGTTTCAATCCGATCAATTCAAGAGCATGTCGTGCGCCCGGGCTGGACCGGTGGGAAACTTGTTCATGTCCACGTTGAAGAATGGATCGACCTTCATCCCGTCGGGGCCGACGTGGATCAGGCGGACCCAGAACCGGCCGGCGTGATCCATCGTGCTCAACAGCGAGTTGGTCACGTACATCCGCTTGCCGTCGCCGGTCACGTGCATCATGTTGGGCTGCACGCCGGGGGAGACGGTGCTGAAGAG
>JBFWRA010000661.1:0-3817 GCA_050249155.1 Isosphaeraceae bacterium
TAATCCCGGTAGCGCCAGGCGTGATGAACCTCGTAGTTCCATTCGTTGCCATGTGTTTCGGAGAATCGAACCACGTCCATCCAGTGACGCGCCCAGCGCTCGCCGAAATGAGGAGACGCGAGCAGGGAATCGACCAGCTTGACGACGGCCTCCGGGGCGATCGGCTTTCCTCGCTCCGCGGGCCCCGCGTCGGCCAGGAAACTGTCCACCTGCTCGGGAGTCGGTGGCAGCCCCGTCAAAACGAGCGAGAGGCGTCTGATCAGCGTGCGCGGGTCCGCCGGTTCGGCGGGTTGAAGGCCCTCGGCTTCGAGTCGCGCGAGGATGAACCGATCCACAGAACCTTCGCCCCAATCCACGTCATGTGGGCGAGGCGCGTCCGGCTTCAGGACGGGTTTCAGGCTCCACCAGTCGCCACGGCGTCGCAGGGTCTCGGACCAGGGCTCCGCGACCTTCGCGACGGTGGGCGCGTCGCGGGGGTCGGGCGCGCCAAGTTTCACCCACGACTCCAGGTCGGCGACGACCGATTCCGGCAGCTTGCCCTTTGGAGGCATCTTGATCGCATCGTCGCCATGGTGGATCGCCCGGATCAGCAAGCTCTCCTCGGGGCGACCCGGTTCGATCGCCGGACCGGTCTCGCCTCCCTTTCGCAGACTTTCGCGACTGTCGAGCAGGAGACCACCACCAGGTTTCTCGGCGTCCCTGGAATGACACTTGTAGCAGTGCTCGACCAGGATTGGACGAATCCGCGTCTCGAAGAACGCGACGCCCGCGTCATCCGCCCGAGCTGGCGCGAGCGAAAGGAGGGTGGCGGTCGTGATCCACAAGAGCGGCGAGGCGACGGAACGAAGCATCGATGACGTCCCCTTTGCGATCTCGAAGGCGGAGCGGGGGGCGTTGGGGGCGAGGATCAAAAGGTCGGAAACGCCCCGAGTCTCGATCTCCGGGGCCCGCGGTAGGCACTTCAGGATTTTACCATCGCGGAGGGCCCAGGCGTCACCGATTTCGACCGTTTTCCCAGAGAGGGAGCCCACGACGCGCGACCCACCTCGGTCTCATGAATCTTGGCATATCGACATAATATTTTTCGAAAACTCGGTGGGTGACTCTCGGAGACAGGGGGTGAAATCGAGCCCCATTCCGGTACCATCGTGGTAGGATGGGATCGATGGGTCGTGGCCCTCCGAACGTCTCCCTCCGATTTCGAACCGCAATCAATCCCACGAGTTCTTCAATGGATCCTGGATCATTGAGGCGTCGCGAACCACCACACGAGCGCATCGGCGGCCGGCGGATTTGGTGCGCGCTGCTCGCGGTATGGCTCGGGACGGCCTCGGCGACCGGTTCGCCCGGTGGAGTCCTGGCGGACGAGCCTTCAGCGAGCGACGCTGTTCACTCCCTGTTCGAGGCGAGGTGCCTGCGCTGTCACAATGGCAAAGTCCGAAAGGGGGGCCTGGATCTCAGCACCCACGCCTCGCTCATGGAAGGGGGGGAAAGTGGCGCGGTGGTCGTGCCAGGCAAGCCCGAGGAGAGCCCGCTGTTCGAGATGGTTCGCGACGGCGCGATGCCCGCCGATCGCAAGGGAAGGCTGAGCCCGGGCGAGGTCGATCGACTACGGACCTGGATCGAGGAGGGTGCCCTCGGGGGAACGGGAGAGAACGCCTCCCCGGGCGCGAATCGGTCGGTCGCGGTCTCCCAGCACGACGTTTATCCGATTCTTCTGAGACGCTGCGTCGTCTGTCACGGTCGCGACGCGCGCGAGGCCGGTCTGGACCTTCGCTCCCGTGACGCGATGCTCCGAGGGGGTGAGTCCGGCCCCGCCCTCGTTCCCTTCGAGCCTGGGAAGAGCCTGATCCTCACCAAGATTCGATCGGGTGACATGCCCCCGCTCCGGAGGGTCATCGAGGCGAGCATCAAACCCATCGAGCCGTCGGAGACCGCGGTGATCGAGCGCTGGATCGCCTCGGGGGCTCCCGAGGTGGAGATCGCTCCGGACGTCGCGAGTTTCGAGCCCGACCCGATGGTGACCGACGAGGACCGGGAGTTCTGGGCGTTCCGTCCGCCAGGGCCCGTGGACGTGCCCTCCACGGGACGTCCGGATCTGGTCCGCAACCCGATCGACGCGTTCGTGCTCGACAAGCTCGCGGGGAAAGGGCTCTCACTCTCGCCGGAGGCCGATCGGGCCACCCTGCTGCGCCGGGTGACGCTCGACCTGACCGGCTTGCCGCCCGAGCCCGCCGAGCTTGACGCCTTTCTCGACGATCAATCGATCGACGCTTATGAACGAGTGATCGACCGGCTTCTGGCCTCGCCCCGGCACGGAGAACGTTGGGGAAGGCACTGGCTCGACGTCGCCGGCTACGCCGACACCGACGGGAAACGTGAACAGGACCTTTCGCGCCCGTTCGCCTGGCGGTATCGGGACTACGTGATCCGATCCCTCAACGCCGACAAGCCGTACGACCGTTTCCTCACGGAGCAGATCGCCGGAGACGAGCTGGTCGACTACGAGCACGCCCCGGTGATCACCCAGGAGATCGAGGACGTCCTGGTCGCGACCGGGTTCCTCCGCATGGCGCCCGACCCGACGTGGGCGAATCAGACCAACTTCGTGCCTGATCGCCTCGACGTCATCGCCGACGAGATGGACGTCCTCGGCTCAGGGGTCCTGGGCCTGACGCTCAAGTGCGCTCGTTGCCATTCGCACAAGTTCGACCCGATTCCCCAGCGCGACTACTATCGGCTCCTCGCCGTCTTCAAAGGGGCCTTCGACGAACACGACTGGCTGCGAAGCGGCTGGGAACCCGCCATCAGCAAGGGTCGACGCGCCGACCGCGAACTTCCTTTCGTGACCACCGCCGAACGTCGCCGCTGGGAGTCACATAACGAAGACGTGAAACGCGACGTCGAGGAGAAAAAGGCCCGGCTGGAGGCCGAGGCCGCATCGGCCAGGGAACGATCGCGGCGAACCGGACAGGCCAAACCTCCCTCGAACGACCACAAGGCCCTGGCCGCCCTCGATCCGGCCTTCAAGGAAGTCTTCGATCGCCTGAGTGGAGAGATCAAGGCGCTTGAGGCGCGTGTCCTCCCCGAGCCGACGATCCGGGCGCTCTGGGATCGTGGAGAGCCCTCGCCCACCTATGTGTACCGGCGCGGCGACCCGCTGAACCCCGGCCCGCTGGTGGGCCCCGGGGTGCCCTCGGTGCTCACCGACGGCCGGACTCCCTTCGAGTTCGAGCCGCCACGACCCGGATCACGCTCAACGGGACGTCGGCTGGCCCTCGCTCGATGGCTCACCAGGCCAGATCACCCGTTGACCGCCCGCGTCATCGTCAACCGCGTCTGGAAGCATCACTTCGCCAACGGCCTGGTGGTCAGCCTCGGGAACTTTGGCAAGGCGGGTTCCCCACCGACCCACCCGGAACTTCTGGACTGGCTCGCGGGCGAATTCGTCCGCCGAAGCTGGAGCCTGAAGGAGCTGCACCGGCTGATCGTGACCTCGGCCACTTACCGTCAGACCTCGAATGGATCGGTTGAATCAAGATCTCTCGACTCCGATGGCGCGCTTCACTCACGGTATCCCCTGAAGCGTCTCGAAGCGGAGGCGCTTCTGGATTCGACGTTCCAGATCGCCGGCCGTCTGGATCCGAAGCCGTTCGGCCCCCCCGACCCGGTCACCGCGCGGGCGGACGGGCTGGTGACCCCCAACGGCACGGATCGTGGTTGGCGACGGAGCGTCTACTCTCGGCAGAACCGCAAGAACGTCACGACGATCCTGGAGGCGTTCGACTTTCCCCTGATGAATCCCAACTGCCTGGAA
>JBFWRA010000662.1:0-3815 GCA_050249155.1 Isosphaeraceae bacterium
CGAACGTCAGGAGCGTTCAAATCGACGTCCACGTCCAGGTTGAACCCGACCGCGTTCTCGTGGAATCCTTCGCTGGCATCGGTTTGACGAGGGACAAGGCGATCACCGACGGCCTTCACAACTTCGTGGCGAATTCCTTTCATGTTTTGCTGGCGGCGTTCTATCGCGATGACGAGGACGGCATGGTCGTAACGGACCATTGGCGGATCGATGACCGACCAAGGCGAATCATCATCGGAAACATCGGTGTCCGCGGAAGGCCCGCGGATCCCGAGAAACCACCCATCGAATGGTTCACACACCTCGAAAGCAAGATCAAGACGTCATCACTCTCCCCCGGAACCCACTGGGTTCGGTGCTATTATGCCCAGATGGGAAACCAACCCACCGCCGTCGAGGTTCTGCTCGACAACGAGGATTGGGGCGAGGTCCGCGCGGAAATGGAAACGGTCGACTGGCCCAAGTGCGAGCAATTTTACAGCGTTCGCGTCTTCCTGATCATCCAAGACCAGGAAGGATGACGAGACACCCTGTCGAAGCGAGATCATCGCTCAAAACCTGGAAGCATGCCTCGTTTCTCGATGGCATTGGATGCGACCCGGCCAGGCCGTCGCCCTCGCTTTCCCCATGTCAACGCCATGCCCGCGACACCTCCACGCCGGGAACCTCCGTGTCACCGCGCGGTTCGGGGCAGCCCTGCGCGCCGGGCGGGCAGTCCCCCGCCTTGACCGTTGACAGCCGCGCGCGGAGCGCCTAAACTTGTCGGGAACCGTGCCGAAACCTTACGCACGGAACCAGAGAACGGGCGGAGGATTCGGGTGGCGAGCAAACCCTGGGGCGGTCGATTCGGACAGTCCACCGACCGTCGCGTTGAAGGATTCACCGAGTCTATCTCCTTTGATCGTCGGCTCTTCGAGCACGACGTCCGAGGCTCGACCGCGCACGCCCAGATGCTCGCCCACGTCGGTTTGATCACGCCCGAGGAATGCCAACAAATTGTGCGGGGCCTGTCGGAAATTCAGGCGGAGATCGAGGCCGGGCGGTTTGAATTCGTCCTGGAGCGCGAAGATGTGCATATGCATATCGAGGCCGCGCTGATCGCGAAGCTGGGGGACGTGGGTCGAAAACTCCACACCGCCAGAAGCCGCAACGACCAGGTCGCCACCGACACGAAGCTCTGGGTCCGCGACGCCCTGGACCGGATCGACGCCCGATTGCTGGCCTGTCAGCGCGCCCTGGTGGCGTCGGCGGAGCGGCACCGCGGGGTGATCTTGCCAGGCTACACGCACCTTCAGCGCGCCCAGCCGGTGCTCGCGTCCCATTACTTTCTGGCCTACGTCGAGAAGTTGGAGCGCGACCGGGGGCGGGTGGCCGACGCTCGCAAACGCTTGAACGTGTTGCCCCTGGGGGCCGCCGCGCTGGCGGGCACCTCGCTGCCGATCGACCGCGAGCAGGTGGCCGCGGCGCTGGGATTCGATTCGGTCGCGGCCAACAGCCTGGACGTCTCCAGCGACCGGGACTACGCGATCGAGTCGGTCTTCACCCTCGCGATGATCGCCGAGCACCTGGCCGGCTGGGCCGAGGAGTGGGTGATCTGGTCCACGCAAGAATTCGGATTCCTCGCGCTGCCCGACGCGATTTGCACGGGCAGCAGCATCATGCCGCAGAAGAAGAACCCCGACGTGCTGGAGTTGATCCGAGGCCGTTGCGCCCGGGTGATCGGCGGTCTGACGACCCTGCTGGTGCTGGTGAAGGGGCTGCCCCTGGCCTACAACCGCGACCTTCAGGAAGACAAGGAGCCGATCTTCGACGCCTTTGACACGGTGGACGCCTGCCTGGACCTGGCCGCCCTGGTGATCGAGGGCGCGAACCTCCGGGCCGACCGGATCGCCGAACGGCTGGACGAGGGTTACCTCGACGCGACGACCCTGATGGAGCACCTGATCCAAAAGGGGGTCCCCCAGCGAACCGCGCACGAGGTGATCGGCCACCTGGTGGGTCTCTGCGAGAACCAGGGGCTGAAGCGCCTGGCCGACCTGCCCGACGCCGCGTTCCGCCAGGCCCACCCCTCGCTGGGGGCCGACGCGAAAACGATCCTGGGAGTCTCGAACGCCGTGAACGCGTTCCGATCCTTCGGTTCGACCGCGCCCGCGGAGGTGGAGAAGCAACTGACGGTCTGGAAAGCTCGACTGCGGTAAGCCAATCCCATGAATCGCGGGAAAGAAGGTGGGCCAATGCCGAGACGAACCATCATCGAATCCTCACCCCTACGCGATGAAGAGGGTCCCATCCCGACGGTCTCATCGGCTTTACTCGATCCGTCAACAGGGCGGATTCTCCCGCTGACCGAAAAGGAACGCGAGGCCCGACGCGTCACGGCCGCTCGCGCCCTCAGGGCGATCCGCCAGATCACGGACGAGAGCGATACCGATGAGCGATGGAGGGAAATTTACAAAGCGATCGACGAACATACAAAATATGCCATTTATAAACCACAATAGTTATTTAATACACACATGACGACAATAATCCCGCAATACCACGCTTTCTTCAACCCATTGCTGGAGGCGCTCCGTGACCTGGGTGGTTCCGCGTCGATTCAAGAATTGAATGAAAAAATCATTGAACGTATGAACTTTAGTGGCGATGCGCTGGCCCGAATCCACAACTCCGAGACAAGCAACGACACGGAAATCGAGTATCGACTCGCCTGGGCGAGAACTTATTTGAAAAAGTATGGTTTGATCGAGAATTCGACACGGGGAATCTGGTCACTCACGGAGAAGGCGGACGTTATCGATCACATCGACCCTGACCAGGTTCTGAAGTACGTCAGGGACAAGAGCAAGGCGGAGAAGACCTCGAAGTCCCTGAAGGACGCTCCGACTGACGAGATCGGGGAGGAGCCTCCCGCGTGGAAAAGCGAACTGCACCGACTCTTGACCAAGAATCTCGACCCAAAGGCGTTTGAGAGATTGATCCAGCGATTACTCAGGGAATCAGGCTTCATTCAGGTCGAGGTGACGGGCCGGGTGGGAGACGGAGGCATCGACGGGAAGGGAATCGCGAAAATTCACGGACTCATGAGTTTTCATGTCATATTTCAATGTAAACGCTATCAGGGGGTCGTTTCGTCCTCCGAGATTCGCGACTTCCGCGGCGCGATGGTGGGCCGAGCCGACAAGGGTCTGTTCATCACGACTGGCTCGTTCACGAAGGATGCCGTCAAGGAGGCGACTCGCGACGGCGCTCCGCCCATCGATCTGCTCGACGGCGACACCCTGGCGGAGAAACTGCTCGAACTCAGGCTCGGCGTCAACGTCGAGATGATCGAAAGAGTCACTGTCAATTCGCACTTCTTCGCGACGATCTAACCCGCATGTCCGCGAAGAGAGGCCCTACTTCACCCTTCGGACACTCATGGACCACTTCCACTACGTCGACGGCGAGCTCATGTGTGAGGGCGTTCCCGCGGCCAAGCTCGCGGAAACCTATGGGACGCCGCTTTACGTCTACAGTCAGGCTTCGGTCGTCGGCACGCTGAAGGCGCTTCAGGACGAGTTCGCCGAGGTCGACCCCCTGGTGTGTTACTCGGTCAAGGCGAACTCGAACCTGGGCGTCCTCAAGGTCGTGGCCGAGCATGGCGGCGGCTTCGACGTGGTCTCGGGGGGTGAGCTTTATCGGGTTGGGCTGGCGGGAGGTTCCGCGGGCCAGACCGTGTTCGCCGGCGTGGGCAAGACCGACGAGGAGATCCAGGCGGGGCTCGAGGCCGGCGTGCTGATGTTCAACGTCGAGAGCGAGGCCGAGCTCGACGC
>JBFWRA010000663.1:0-3814 GCA_050249155.1 Isosphaeraceae bacterium
CCGCGATCCCCACGGCCAGGGCGATGGCCAGTTTGACACGCTGACGCATGGGTCGGGACCTCCCGGTCGGTTCAGAGGGGTCAGTCGGTCGGTCGGGTCGTTGGTCGATCGATGAGCGCACCAACGAGCCCACGGGGCGAACGTCCCGTCTCGATGAGTATGACGCGCCGGGCTTGGAGGTCTCAAGTCCGATCCGAATTCGATCGGAGGAAGCTCCGCTCCAGTCCACTCCACTCAGGCGAAGAGGCCGACCATCGGTTCGCCGTCGTTGATTCGCAAGGGGCGACCCAGGGGGTCGGTCAATTCGGTGGCCGGGTCGACGCCCAGCGCGTGGAGGATCGTGGCGCCCAGGTCGCTCGGCGTGGAGGGGTCGCGCGAGGGGTAGGCCGCCCAGTGATCCGATGCGCCGTGGACCTGCCCGCCTCGCACGCCCCCGCCGGCCAGGGCCGCCGAATAGCAGCGCGGCCAGTGTTCTCGACCCGCGTTGGCCCGGGTGATTCGAGGTGCTCGACCGAACTCGCCCACCCAGACGACGAGCGTCTCGTCGAGCAAGCCACGGGCGTGAAGGTCGTCCAGAAGGGCCGAGAATCCCTGATCGGCCGGGGGCATCAGGCGATTCTTGAGGTGTTCAAAGTTTTTCCCGTGGGTGTCCCAGAAGTTCTGATGGTCGTCGTGCCAGTTCACGGTCACCAGCCCGACCCCCGCCTCGACCAACCTTCTTGCCAGGAGCAGGCACTGGCCGTGGATGTGGCGACCGTAGCGGTCTCGGGTCCTGGGGTCTTCGCGATCGATCTGGAAGGCCCCTCTGGCCTCGGCGGAGGTAAGGGCGTCCAGCGCCCTGGCGTGGACCGCGTCCCAGGCCGCGCTGGCGGGGCCGGGCAGTTCGGGTGCGGTCGACCAGGTTGACGACCGCAGCGCCCGACGGCCGGTCATTCGTTCGCGGGAGACCCCCTCTGGCAGGCCCAGGCCAGGCACCTCGAATTTGGGTTCGTTCGGCGAACCTTCCACCCGAAACGGATCATACGCCTTGCCGAGCCAGCCCGCGTTTTGCCCGGGGGCCCTGCCTCCCGGCGCGGCGGGGTGCGCGACGGTCCAGGGCATGGTCACGGCCGTCGGCAGCGCCCCTCCCGAGGGCCGGCACCGCGCGACGATCGCCCCAAGGTGCGGCCAGTCGTTGGGCCCCGGACCGATCGCGTCGGATTTCTGGGTGGGAGCCAGGTGCCCCGTCAAGGTCCAGTGGGCGGTGGACAGATGCGCGGGGTCGTCGTGGGTCATCGACCGCACGATCGCCAGCCGATCGGTGCGCTTCGCCAGTCCGGGAAAATGCTCGCTGAGGAACACCGCGGGGGTCGCCGTCTGGATCGCCTGGAATTCGCCGCGGATGGCGTCGGGGGCGTCCGGTTTCGGGTCCCAGGTGTCGAGCTGGCTCGGCCCTCCCCACTGAAAGATCAGGATGCACGACTTCGCCCGGCCGAACCCGTTCGATCCGCCCCCGGAGGCGCTCGCCACCGCGGCCTGGCGTCCCGCGAACAGCTCGGGGAGCCCCAGGCCCGTCAACGCCAGCGCCCCAGCGCGAAGGGCCTCCCGTCGAGAGAATCCCGAACGTCGAAATCCAGAACAGACCCGTTGCGAGTCGGTCATCACTTCACCCTCGACCCAGTCACGGGCGCTCGGGAACGTTTTGTTCAACGTTCGATCAACAAGCCTCGCACGAGGGAAGCCTACCACGTTCGACGACGACTGTCCACGCGCATGAGTGGTGGGTCCAGCCGTCCTGGAGGCTGTTGACCGTTTCGACGCCGCGCTGGACAATCCAACGCCTTGGCGTTCTCAACGTGGGTTTTTCCCCGCCCGGGTGATCCGATCTGGAGTGCCTCTCATGAGCGTCGTCGCGGTCTGGGTCTCTCGAATTCCGCCTTGGGCGGCCGTCTTGATCGCGTTGGTGGCTCCTGTGAGGGCCGAGGAGCCCGCCGGGAAAGTTCTCTTCGACGGCAAGTCTCTGGAAGGCTGGGAACACGTCGGTCCCGGAGCGATGAAGCTGGAGGACGGGGCGATCCGAACCGAGGGAGGCATGGGCCTGCTCTGGTACACCCGGGAGACGTTTGGCGATTGTGTGATCCGGGTCGTGTACAAGACCACCAGCAGGGTCTCGAACTCGGGCGTGTTCGTCCGGATCGCGGACCGGCCCAAGGATGAATGGTACGCCGTCCATCACGGTTACGAGGTGCAGATCTGCGACGGCCCCGACCCGTTCCACCGCACTGGCGCGGTCTATTCGCTCTCGAAGTCGCTGGCGGAGGCGTCGAAGGTCGGCGAGTGGAACACGATGGAGATCACCCTGGACGGGCAGGCGATTCGGGTCGTGCTCAACGGCGTGAAGGTGCAGGATTTCAATCCCGAGACCGCCGAGATTCCCCCGCGCGTCAAGGCGTACGAGCCAGAGCGCGGACCTCGACCCGCCAGGGGATACGTCGGCCTTCAAAACCACGACGACTTCGCGAAGGGCACGCAGGTGTACTTCAAGGAAGTCAGCGTTCGACCTCTGACGAAGACGTCCTCGTGACGAGGAGTCCTGGCACGTCGTTGGGAAGCGGTCACGGGTCCTTGGCCTTGGCGATCGCGCCCAGGGTTCCTCGAACGGCCCTAAGGTAGTCCGCGGGCTTCAGAAGCAACTGAAGCCCGCGCTGGCCCGCCGAGACCGAGATCACGTCGAAGAGCTCGATCGTCTCATCGACGAACGTCGGAAACTCCTTCTTCGCCCCGATCGCGGTGACGCCGCCTCGGACGTAACCGGTCAGCGGTTGAACTTCCCTCAGAGTGACTGGTTCCACCTTGCGGTCGCCGGTGAGTCGGGCCAGGGCTTTCAGATCAAGTTGTGTGTCCGCGGGGACGACCGCGAGGGCGATCCCCTGACGGTCGCCGCGGACGACCAGGGTCTTGAAGACCTGCTCGGGCGGCAGTCCGATCTTGGCGGCCACGACCTCGGCCCCGAGGTCGTCGGGGTCGACGTCGTAGGCTCGAAGTTCATGGGCGATGCCCAGGGTTTCGAGCAACCGCGCGGCGTTGGTTTTCGGCGAGGCCACGGGCGGAGACCTGTCAGGGCTTGGGTGACGGCTTCTCCTCGGGCTTTGGGCCCGGGTCCTGGCGATAGATGAGAATCCGATCATGGACGATCAGGATCAGGTCCTGAAGGCCGTCGCCGTCCACGTCGCCCAGCGTCAGGTCGCGCGGCTCGGTCGAGCCCGCGCCTGCTCGAAAGCTCTTGCGCTCGAACACGCGGAACGCCAGGGCCCGGTTCAGATCGGCCTTTCCCGAGAACGTGGCGAGCTCGACGAAGTGTTCCTCGGTGTCGATCAGCACGACGTCGGGGTACTTGTCGCCGTTGAGATCACCGACGATCAGGTCCGCCAGTCGCGCGTCCCTTCGGTTCGATTCGTAGCTGGCGATCGTCCGGAGCCGTTGGCCCTTCTTGCCGGTCAAGACGACGGCGAAGCGATCGGTTCCGGCGACCAGAAGGTCGTCGCGGCCGTCGCCGTCGAAGTCGCCGACGTGCATCCCCTGAAAGTCGATGGGGCCGATCGGGAGCGTGCCGACCGGCCGATAGACTCCATCCTTGCGTTCGAGGTAAACCAGCGACCGGGAGGAACGGTCCAGGAGGATCACGTCCTTCGCGCCGTCGCCGGTGGTGTCCAGGGCCGAGACGCCGACGACCTGCGCGGAGCCCCTGCCGGTGTTGTATTGATCGTTGACCTGCCACTTTCCGGCACGATCCAGCAGAAGGTTCCTCGCGAAGGTGTTCTGCGCGACCAGCACC
>JBFWRA010000664.1:0-3814 GCA_050249155.1 Isosphaeraceae bacterium
GCGGTCGCCGTCTCGTACTGGCTGGTCCTGATCCCTGGCGTCCAGCAGTTCCTTCAGGTCGACCAGTTCAAGATCGACCTTCCGATGATCGCCGCGTTCTTGACCCTGATCGGCTACTCGGTCAACGACACGATCGTGATCTTCGACCGAATCCGTGAGATCAAGGGGAAGACGCCAGACCTCACCGAGAAGATGGTCAACGACGCCCTCAACCAGACCCTGAGCCGGACGATCCTGACGTCGCTCACCGCCTGGCTGGTCGTCGTGATCCTCTATTTCTTCGGTGGGGAAGGGCTCCACGGGTTCGCCTTCGCGCTGGTGATCGGGTTCCTCAGCGGAACGTATTCAACGATCTACATCGCCACGCCGATCCTCGTCGACTGGATGGCGAAGAAACCCACCGCGTCGAAGAAATCCGGCAAGGAGCTGGCGGCCTCGCGCTGACGCGACGCGTCCCTCCTCGTGACATGATCTGGGTGTTGGGGGCCGCGCGGGCGGCCCTCATCGCCAACCACCCCTGGCCCGGAGGCGGCGGTCATGCGACTTTGCCGGTTCAACGTCGAGGAAACCATCCTCATCGGATTTTTCGCCGATGACCGGGTCGTCCCGATCGACCAGGCGGCCGACGCCTTCGACGAGGCGAACGGGGAGAACCTGGATCTTCCCGCCACCGACGACCTGCTGGACCTCCTTCCCCCCGACGGTCCCGGGTTTCACGAGACGCGACGTCTGGCCGACTGGCTCGCGACCCTCGATTCCGAAGCCCTGGACGCGCTCTCGATCCCACTCGACGAGGTCCAGATCCTCGTCCCGATCCCCCACCCGCCGAAACTCCTGCTGCTGGCGGGCAATTACGCCGCGCACGTCGCCGAGCGCGGCGGCACGACCGCCGAGCGCGATGAGACGTTCCCTTACGTCTTCATGAAACCTCCCGGCACGACCCTGACCAACGCCGGCGATCCGATCGTGATTCCGAAGGTTTCCCCCGACCACGTCGACTGGGAGTGCGAACTGGGGGTCGTGATCGGGCGGACCTGCCGTGACGTCGAGGACTCCGACGCGCTGGAGTATGTGGCCGGATACACGGTGGTCAACGACGTGAGCGACCGAAAGTTCACGCCGAACCCTGGCCGCAAGCCCCGGGAACGCGACAAGTTCTTCGACTGGCTGCACGGCAAGTGGCACGACACGTTCTGTCCGATGGGGCCCTGCCTGCTCTCCTCGGAGGGGGTCGACCCGCAGGCGCTGCCCCTTCGCCTGACCGTCAACGGCGAGACGAAACAGGACGCGAGCACCGCCCAGATGGTCTTCCCCGTCGCCGCGATCGTCTCGTTCCTCTCCCGATTCGTCACGCTGGAACCGGGCGACGTCATCTCCACGGGCACGCCGTCCGGGGTCGGGTCGAGCACCGGCACCTACCTGAAACCGGGCGACGTGGTCCGAGCCTCGATTGAAGGGATCGGCGACCTCTCGAATCCGGTGATCGCCGAGAACTAGGGACGACGGAGCCCCTCCGCGAGATTCGCCCGAAGAGCGCCAACCATCGTATGGATCAACCGAAACGTGGGCCGGTTGACGCGAAGAATCTTGAAGGCCCCACTGGCGGTCGGGGTTTCGACTGTGTAGAATCTACTCGCTTCGCATGAACAAGCCTTCCGCCCTCCCCCCGAGTCCACCTTCTCCGAAGTGGATCCGGGGTGTGTCGCATTGGAATCCGGGTACGGTATCACTCGAACGGATTCTCAACCACTTCTCGTCGCCGTCCACGACTCAGTGCATGTGTGGTCACCTCCGTGAGACTCCCTTGGGGGGAGTCAATCGGCCGGCATGCACGTTTCGTATACGAACGACCCCTGGAGCTTACGTTTCGATGCGTCGGATCACCCTCGCGCTTGCCTTCATCGTTTCCTCACTGACCCTGGTCGCCACGACCGGCTGCGGAGGGGATGGCGACACGACCGTCACCCAGTCTCCCGAGTCGAAGAAGGCCGACGAGATTGGACAGAAGGGCATGGAGGATTTCATGCGATCCAAGGGCAAAGGCGCCCCCGCGAAGTGACTCTTCGCACCCCGCCGCGGGCACTCCTCAGAGTTCTTTCCGCCCATTTTCATTTTGGAGTCTCACGCTCATGACGCTCGTCCGTCGCCGAGGATTCACTCTGATTGAATTGCTGGTGGTGATCGCGATCATCGCCGTCCTCATCGCCCTGTTATTGCCCGCGGTCCAGTCGGCCCGCGAGGCCGCCCGACGCGCCCAGTGCACCAACAACCTCAAGCAAATGGGCCTGGGGATGCACAACTACCACTCCGCCGTGGGCACCTTCCCCATGGGGAACGCCCGAGCCTTCGAGGCGGTCAACGTGGTCACCGACTGGGGGACCTTCAGCGCGCACTCGATGCTGCTGCCCTACCTGGAGCAGACCCCGCTATTCAACAGCGCGAACTTCTCCTGGAACATCTGGTACGGCACGGGCGCTCCGATCAACGCGACCGTCTGGAACACGAAGGTCAACTCGTTCCTCTGCCCGTCCGACGCCAACGCCGGCAGGGACCACTACAACAGCTATCATGGCTCCTTCGGGACCGGCGGCGACCCCTGGGCCACCCAGACCAATGGCATCTTCGCGCCGCGATTCACGTCCTATGGCATCAGCGACGTGACCGACGGGACGTCAAACACGATCTCGCACGTCGAGGCCCTCACCGGCGATTACGGCGTTCTGAACAAGCCCTGGCGACGAATGGCCTCGGGCGTCGGCAACCCGGGCGCGATGACCGCGCTTCGGGACGTTCGGACCAATCTCGCCGCGGTCAACGCGGCGGCGCAGGCCTGCGTCACCCTCATCGCGACCACTCCCGGCAACAACTCGAACCGAGGTTTCCGGTGGGGCACCGGCTCTCCCGGTCTGACCCTCACGAACATCATCATCCCGCCAAACGATCCCCGGGCGTTCAGCGCGTGCCGACTCGATTGCGGTCCCGGTTGCGGCACCGACTTCGGCCACCTGTTCACCCCGTCCAGCTCCCACCCCGGCGGTGTCAACGTTCTCTTCGCCGACGGCTCCGTCCGATTCGTGAAGAGTTCGGTCTCCCAACTGGTCTGGATGTCGCTGGGCAGCCGTGACGGTGGCGAGGTCATCTCCGCCGACAGCTACTAAGCCCGTCGCCAGAACGGGTCCGCGATCCACCTTATCGAGGCCGTCCCGGATGCTCGCCATCCGGGACGGCCTCGTTCGCGTCGATCGTGTCTGGGGGCGTGCAACGGGCTGGGAATCTGGTATCCTTTGGAACGTTTTGGAACGGTCCGACCTCTCCGCGACCTCGGCCGTCGTCGCCACGAAATCAGGGAATCGCTCGACTCGGGATGGTGTGCTGATGTCCGAGATTCAACGGTTGTTGGTGGCCAATCGTGGTGAGATCGCGATCCGGGTCTTTCGATCGACCCACGAGCTGGGCATCCGGACCGTCGCGATCTATTCGCACGAGGACCGGTTCGCGATGCACCGGTTCAAGGCCGACGAGGCGTATCAGGTCGGACGTCCCGGGGAACCGATCCGAAGCTACCTGAACGTCCCGGCGATCGTCGCGCTGGCCAAGGAAAAAGAGATCGACGCCATCCACCCTGGCTATGGGTTCCTCTCGGAGAACGCCGAGTTCGCCAGGGCGGTGATCGCCGCGGGAATCGTCTGGGTCGGCCCCTCACCCGAGTTGCTGGACCAACTTGGCGACAAGGTCGCGGCCAGGGCCCTGGCCCAGGCCGCGGGGGTTCCCGTGCTCTCGGGCAGCGGCGAGCCCGTCCTGCCAGGCCCCGACG
>JBFWRA010000665.1:0-3806 GCA_050249155.1 Isosphaeraceae bacterium
ACGACCGACAGGACCAGCCCGAACGTCAATCCGTCCACGATCTCGCGAAGCGGGGTGACCTGGCCCCTGAGATCGACGACCACTCCTTTCGGAGGGGTCCCCGCCGCCGCCAGCGCGGCCTCGACCTGTCGCGCGGCCCCGCCAAGGTCGGAGCCCGCCACGTTGGCGGTGATCGTCACGGTTCGCTTCATGTTGTAGCGATCATATTCGCCGGGCATGGTGCCGCGCGTGACCTCGGCCACGTCGCGGAGCAGGACGGGGCGACCGGTCGCTCCCTCCATGGGAAGGGTCTCCACCTCGCCGACGGAGTCCATGATCTGATAAGGGATCTCGACCTGGACCTGATACCCGATGCCCGACTTCGGATCGGGCCAGTAGTTCGGCACGACGAACCGACTCGACGAGGTGGCCGTGACCAGTGATCGGGCGATTTGCTCGACGGTCAGGCCGCTGAGCCCGGCGCGTTCGCGGTCGATCTTGACGTTCACCGTCGGATAATCAAGAGCCTGGCCGTAGCGAAGGTCGCGGAGACTGGGCACCTTGGCCAGTTCCTCGCGAATCTTCTCGGCGTGGGCGCGGCTCTCGGCGAAGTTCGGGCCGCTCACCGCGACCTCGATCGGCGTCGGCGAGCCGAAGCTCATCACGTCCGAGACGATGTCGGCCGGTTCGAACGAGTACCGCACGTCCGGCCTGGCCGTCGTCAGCCGGTCGCGGAGCCGGACCTTCAGCGCCTCGACGTCGATCCCCGAGTCCTCCTTCAGGGCGACCCGCAGGACCGCCTCCTCCGGTCCGCCGGTCCATTGGTGAATGGCGTTGATCGGGTAGCTCGACGGGATCAGACCGACGTAGCCCACGGAGATCGCCACCGAGTCTCCCCCCGCCTCCTCTCGGATCGCCTCCAGGGCGTCGGTCACGATGCGCTCGGTCACCTCGATCCTCGTGCCGGTCGGGGCCTTGAGCCGAAGCTGGAACCGACCGGAATCGACCCTGGGAAAGATCTCCAGGCCGATCGTCCGCCCCAATCCGACGACCAGCGAGGCGCAAACCACGAGATACGCCAGGGCCACCGGTCCGCGCCCGCGCAGGACTTTGACCGAGGCTTTTCCGTAGGCGTCCCGAAGCCGTTCGGCGGGGCTCTCGACCTTGTGGCCGTTCCCTTCGTGGGATCTTCGACGAAGCAGCCAGGTGGCCAGGACCGGCACGAACGTGCTGGAAAGCAGGTACGACGAGATCATCGCGAACGCCACCGCCAGCGAGAGCGGCACGAATAGCGCTCGCGCCGCGCCCCGCATGAAGAAGCTGGGCAAGAACACGGCCACCACGCAAAGCATCGCCAGGAGTCGGGGAACGGCCGTGTCGAGGTTGCCCTGCCGGACCGCCAGGGCGACCGAATCGGTCCCTTCCAGCTTCGCGTGGATGTTCTCCACTTCGACCGTCGATTCGTCCACGAGGATCCCGATCGCCAGCGCGAGGCCGCCGAGGGTCATCAGGTTGATCGTCTGCCCGGTCAGCCAAAGCGCCACCAGCGCTCCACAAAGGGCGAACGGGATGTTCAGGACCACGACCACCACGCTCCGCCAGTCGCGGAGGAACGCCAGGACCATCAGCCCGATCAGCCCGGCCCCCATCGCCGCTTCGAGCGCCAGGCTGGAGATCGCCCGGGTGACCGTGGGGGACTGGTCGAACTCGAAGCTCACGTTGATATCGTCGGGCAGAACGGCCTTCATGTCCGGCAGGGCCGCCTTGACGTTATTGACCACGTCGAGCGTCGAGGCGTCGGCCCGCTTGGTGACCAGGATGTAAACGGCTCGACGACCGTTCACCAGGGCGTAGCCGGCGGGGACGTCGCTGGAATCCTGGACCGTCGCGACGTCGCGGAGGTAGACCGCCGGGCTGGCTCCTGGGCGGATCGGGATCGTCAACAGTTCCTTCACGTCCTTGACCAGCGAATTGACCGGCACGACCGGCATGGAATCCGCGATCCGAACCGCGCCCGACGGGCTGATGACGTTGCCCGAGGAGAGGGCCCGGATGACCTCGTCGGGCGACAGCCGATACGAGCGAAGCCGGTCGGGGTCCAGCCGAACGACGACGGTCCGCTGGCTCCCACCAAACGGCGGAGGGGCCGAGACCCCTGGCAGTCCGGCGAACATCGGCCGGACCTTGAACAGGGCCTGGTCCTGGATCTCCCCGATCGTCTTGGTCTCGCTGGAGAGCACGAGGAAGCCGACTGGCACGCTGCCGGCGTCGAACCGGGTGATGAACGGCGAGACCGTGCCCGGGGGCATGAACGCCCTGGACCGGGTGACGTAACCGATCGTCTCGGCCATGGCCTGGGCCATGTCGGTCCCCGGGTGGAAGAAGAGCTTCATCAGGGCCATGCCCTGG
The DNA here is from genome assembly GCA_050249155.1 of Isosphaeraceae bacterium. GTDB lineage: Bacteria > Planctomycetota > Planctomycetia > Isosphaerales > Isosphaeraceae > JBFWRA01. The sequence continues at coordinate 2,389 of JBFWRA010000665.1, forward strand.
ACGTTGCGGCTCTCGACGTGGTGGATGCCGTTGATATAAAGAAAATGGTATTCGTAATAATTGGTCAGCAGCCCTTCCATTTGCGCGGGGTCCATGCCACCGTAGGGCTGGCAGACGTAGACCACGGGAAGATTCAGGTTGGGGAAGACGTCGATGGCCATTCGGCGCCAGGCCAGGCCGCTTCCGAGGACGACGGCGGCGACCATCACCATCACGGTGACCGGCCTCCTGAGTGCGAAGACGATCGGGTTCATCGGACCTGGACCTTCGAACAACCCGTGACGAGGAAGCGCGCGGAAGGAGACCCTCCGCCCGACGTCGCTCAATCTTACCCGATTGGCGGGTCGCCACCTTCCAGTCCGTTCGGGAACGTGGCGTCAATCGCCTCACATCCGGTACCACCGATCGATCGGACGTTGCCGGCGTTCGGCGGAAACGTGATTCGCGACACGAGGGCCTCCCGCTAGAATCCGAAGGGGCCCGCTCTTTGTTCTGTTGGGAGCGTCATGCGCGACGTCGATTTGATCCTCACGTTGACCGGCGGTCTGGCCGCGGCGCTCGTCTGTGGCTATCTGACCTTTCGCCTGGGGCTGTCCCCGATCGTCGGCTACTTGCTGGCCGGCTTCGTCGTCGGGCCGAACACCCCGGGGTTCGTGGCGGACCAGCACATGGCCGACCAGTTCGCCGAGGTGGGCGTGATTCTGCTCATGTTCGGCGTCGGTCTGCAATTCCACGTCAAGGAACTGCTGGCGGTTCGACGGGTGGCGGTCCCGGGCGCTCTGGGGCAGATCGCCCTGGCGACCGCGATGGGAACCCTGGCGGGGGTTGCGCTGGGCTGGGGTTGGACCGCCGGGGTGATCTTCGGATTGGCCGTCTCCGTGGCGAGCACCGTCGTCCTCTTGCGAGTCCTCTCCGACTCCGGCGACCTTCATACCCCGACCGGGCATCTCGCCGTGGGCTGGCTGGTGCTGGAGGACGTCTTCACGGTGCTGGTCCTGGTGCTCTTACCGGCGATCTTCTCGGAGGGCCGATTCGAACCCTTGATGGTTCTGGGCGCGGTGGGGCTGGCCGTGGTCAAGCTTGGGGCGATGGTGGGCTTGACGCTGGTCGTCGGGGAGCGGGTCATCCCCTGGCTGCTCGACCATGCCGCGGCGACACGCTCTCGAGAGATCTTCACGCTGACCGTGCTGGTGGTGGCCCTGGGAATCGCCGTGGGGTCGGCGAAGTTCTTCGGCGTTTCGATGGCGCTGGGAGCGTTTCTCGCGGGGTTGGTCGTGGGACGTTCGGAGTTCAGCCTGAGGGCGGCGACCGAGGCCCTGCCGATGCGAGACGCCTTCGCCGTGCTCTTTTTCGTCTCGGTCGGCATCCTGTTCCGCCCCGATTATCTGATCGCCTCGCCGGGCTCGGTCGCCGCGGCG
>JBFWRA010000666.1:0-3804 GCA_050249155.1 Isosphaeraceae bacterium
CGACCGCGGGCCAGCGCGTGTTCGACGGCCGAGACTGGCACTGACCACCCAAATCGAAACGGCGATCGATCGGGGATCAGATCAACCCGACGGTTGGCCCCAGCGCGCCAGGTGCTCCCGGTTCAACGTGTGCAGGGCGGTCATCGCGGTCTTGACGGCGTCCAGGCTCGTTCCCACGTAACGCTCGACGACCGCGGCGGCGATCTCGAAGGCCACCACGTTCTCCACGATCACGCTCGCCGCGGGCACGGCGCAGACGTCGGAGCGTTCGTACGAGGCGGGTTGAGGGGCCTTGCTGGCCATGTTCACGCTGGGTCCTCGGGCGGCCAGCGTGCTGATCGGCTTCTTCGAGGCGCGAACCACGATCGGTTCGCCGTTGGAGGTGCCCCCTTCGATCCCACCGGCGTTGTTGGTCGGCCTGCGGAACCCGTGCCGGCGGTCGTTCTCGGCGTGTTCCGGGTCGTAGGAGATCGGGTCCATCACCCGAGACCCCGGCCGTCGGGCGGCCTCGATCCCCAGGCCGATCTCGACCGCCTTGATCGCCTGAACGCTCATCACCGCCAGGGCGAGCCGGGCGTCCAGCTTTCGGTCCCACTGGGCGTGGCTACCCAGGCCGATCGGGCAGCCGGTCACCACGGTCTCGACCACGCCGCCGAGCGTGTCGCCGGCGGCCTTGGCGGCGTCGATCGCCGCGACGATCGCGGGGTCGGCCTCGGGGTTCAACGTGTAGACCGGGCTGGCGTCGCGGACCGCGGGGTCCATCGACGTCGGGGGCGCGTCGATCCCCCCGAGTTCTCGGACGTAGCCGAAGACGGTGATCCCCAACTCGCGGAGCAGCAACCGCGCCAGGGCCCCGACCGCCACCCGCAAGGCCGTCTCCCGAGCGCTGGCGCGTTCGAGGACCTGCCGGATGCCGGTCTGGTAACTGATCGCCCCGGCCAGGTCGACGTGTCCGCCGCGAGGGGCCGCCGGCTCGGTCAACCGCTCCAGCTTCGCGTCGTTGTTGACCAGCCGGAGCGTGACGGGACCGCCGGTCGTCACGCCGTGGTAGGTCCCCGACTCGACGATCACCAGGTCGGTCTCCAGGGTCTGGCGCTTGCCGCGGCCGTACCCTCCTTGCCGTCGCCTCAGTTCCTGGTTGATGAAACCGGCGTCCAGCGCGACGCCCGAGGGGAATCCCTCGACGATCGCGGTCAAGGCCGGCCCGTGCGATTCCCCCGCGGTCAGGTAGCGGAGCATGGCGATGCGACCCTCTCTCTCTTCCGACCCGGTCACTTCCAGGGAAACGGCTGGCCGGTGAGGGTCTCGTAGGCTTCCACGTATTTCTCTCGCGTTCTGGCCACCACGTCGGCGGGGAGGTCGGGGGGTGGGCTCGCCTTGTCCCAGCCGGTGGTTTCGAGCCAGTCGCGAACGAATTGCTTGTCAAACGACGGCTGCGGCCCGCCAGGCTCGTAGCGATCCGCGGGCCAGTATCGCGAACTATCCGGGGTCAGGGCCTCGTCCACGAGCGTGATCGCCCCGGTGCGCGGGTCCCGGCCGAACTCGAACTTCGTGTCGGCGAGGATCAGGCCCCGCGTCCTGGCGTAATCGGCGGCGTCCTGGTAGAGCCTCAGGCTGGCCTGGCGGAGCGCCCCGGCGGTCTCGGCGCCGAGCGATTCGACCATCCTGGCGAACGGAACGTTCTCGTCGTGGCCGGTCTCGGCCTTGGTCGCCGGGGTGAACAGGGGATCGATCCTCGAACTCTCGACCAGCCCCGGCGGCAGCGGTTCGCCGCAGACGGTGCCGAACGCCTGGTACTCCTTCCAGCCGCTGCCGGCGAGATACCCCCGAACGACGCACTCGTACGGGAAGACCTCGGCCTTTCTCACGATCATCGACCGCCCTTCCAGAGCGGCGCGGGTCGCGGGATCGAGGTCCAGTCCCGCGTCGTCAAGGTGGGTCGAGACCAGGTGGTGGGCCACCTTCGCCTTGCCGAACCAGAAGACGCTCAGACCCGTGAGCACGCGCCCCTTGTCGGGAATGCCGCCGGGCAAGACCCAGTCAAAGGCGCTAATGCGATCGGTCGCGACGAACAGGAGGCGATCGCCGCCGAGGTCGTACACGTCGCGCACCTTGCCGCGACGGACCGGCAGCCCCGTCAGCGACGTCTCGCGCAGCGCTTCCCCCACGACCTCCGCCCTCCTTCCCGCGACCCTGGGCGTCGGGCGCGCGAACGTCGCGACGTCCCTCCGCGTCTGGACTGTAATCCAAACCCGCCTCGACGGACAAGTCGAGGCGGAGGCAACCCGCTAGGATCGGCCGCGGCGATCCGTTACCCTGATCGCGAGCGACCCGAACCGAATCGCCCCCGCCCCGCCCGCGATCGTTCGCGGCCGAGGCCCGAACCGTCACTCCCGCACCCGGCCGCGACGATCCGACTTGTCGACATTCATGAACTTTTTCAATCGATGGTTTCGCAGACGGCCGCGTCCGGCGCGGGCCCCGGTCGACGAGAGTCCGCCGGGGCCTCTCGCTCGCCTGATCGGCCCGCCCGAGAGCGACGCGCCGATCGTCGCCCTGCCCGTCGGCGAGGTCACGATGATCCTGGATCGGATGGCCTACGAGTACCAGAAGGGTCTGACCCCGGGGCACGACCCCTCGCAGGCCGAACTCGACGCGGCGCTGGCCAGGGCCGACCGCGTCCGGGTCCTCGAGGGAGGAATGTTCCGCGAACGCGCGCTGGGGACGGAGGTCCTGCTGGACACCTCCCGAAGGGTCGAGGTCGACGTGATCCGCGACCTCTTCGTCGTGGTGGAAGACCCTGAGACGTTTGGCCATTGCCTCTGCCTGGGAGGCCCCACGTTCGAGTTTTACGCGGGCAAGGAGCCTTTGGCGACCCTCGCGTCGCACCATGGCGGATCGATCCGCTGGCCGCGCTGGAAACATGACGCGCGGCTGCGCGATCCCGATCGCCTGAGGGATTGGTTCCAGGCTCACGGCATCGCGATCGATGACGGCCCACGCTCCCAGGACTCCATGAGCATGGCGCTGCTCGCGCTGACCGAGGCCGACCGCCACGTCATGCGGGCCGACTCGCACCGCCGCCGCGGGGAGTTCCGCCAGGCCACCGACGAGGTCGCCCGGGCGTTCGAGGTGGACCCGGCCTATCCACTGGCCTTCGGCCTTCGGGGCATGCTCCGCGGCGAGACCGGTCGACACGCCGAGGCCGAGGCGGACTGCACCGAGGCGATCCGACAGGGCCTGGAAATCGCCGAGGTCTTCCTGGCCCGAGCCTTCGCCAGGGACGCCCAGGGCAGGCCCGAGGACGCCCTGTTGGACTGCGACGTCGCGCTGAAACTCGACCCAGGTCACGCCGTGGCCCACAACAGCCGAGCCGTGATCCGTGCCAAGACCGGCAAGGTCATCGAGGCCCTGGCCGACTACGGCAAGGCGATGGACCTTGGCCCCGACTGGCCGACCCCGGCCGGCAACCGCGGAATCCTGCACCTGACCATCGGCCGGTTCCGCGAGGCCGTCAGCGACCTCACCGAGGCGATCCGCCGGTTCGAAACGGCCAGCGCGTCACGCCCGCCCTCCAGAAGCGTCTGGGTCCAGGGCGACGCCACCCTGGGCGCTTACCACGGCGCTCGGGGCGAAGCCTTCGCCGCGCTGGGCGACGACGAGGACGCGCTGGCCGATTACCAAAAAGCCGTGGACCTGGGACCGGAAGACCCCAGGGCCCGCCTCGCCCGCGGTCAGTTCCTCTTTCACCAGGGAGAGATCGACGCCGCGCTGGCCGACTTCGACGAGAGATCGGAAGAGCAC
>JBFWRA010000667.1:0-3803 GCA_050249155.1 Isosphaeraceae bacterium
ATCCCACCTGGCAGGAAAATGTGGATGACGGAGTCCGCCTTCGCCGGAATGGGCTTGTAGTTCTTGAGATCCGCGTGCGCCTTCAGGCGGAAGTAGTCACCCAGACTGAGACCAAACCCCATCGCGCCCACCGTCAGGAAGCCGCGACGACTCAACGCGAAGCCGGAACGACTCGGTTCCATCACTTTCCTCCTCAATGATTCGAATGTTGCGCGACGATCCCCGAGGATTCGCGCGAACTTCCCGAACCAGGCCATGGTGGGCCGCTCGGGAGACTCGGATCGAGACGCAAGGAGCGGAACGACACGTCGCTCTTGCTTGGGGGCGGGACCACCCGATCTCGTGGGGCCAAACAGGGGTGGGTGGTTGCAGGCAACAATTCAATTAGGCGGGATTGGTCGGGATGTTCAACAATTGGGCGATCTGGTAGGTGATACGGCCTCTCAGGGCGACGTGTTGGCGCTTTTTCTCCCGGGGCGGTCTGAAATGGCGGACACAATCGAACCGGTTTTTGGTAAGGCCGACCGGAGCACGTCATAACTCAATCATTCATAGAACGTTGCGAGCCAGTGCCATTCTCCTTGAGGCGGATTCGGATGGGTTGGAAAGTTCCGCCAGGCGGGGAATTGGAGTTCGGGATCGGCTCCGTTACGATGAGGGCCTGGAGGTCTGGCGAAGGTTTGGGCGGGCGAGGAGTCATCCCTCGCGTGCCGTTCGGTTCGCGTTCCTGAAGGGGTGAGAGGATGAGGAGACGTGCCCGGGGGATGGCGGGGTGGATCGTGACGATGGTGGTCGCGTCCGGGTTTGAGCCGTTCTGTGAGGGGGCCGACGTCCATTCCTGGGCCAGACCGGAACAGGTCCGAGTGACGCGCCTCTCGCTTGATCTCACGGTCGACTTCGCGGCGAGGGCGTTGCGAGGAACCGCGACGTTGACCTTCGCGCGTCCCGACGGGAGCGATCCCGAATCCCCTCTGATCCTGGACACGCGGGCACTCGTGATTCAAGGTGTGAGGGAGGGGGGGCGGGACAAGGGCCCGGCGGTACCGTTCACCATGGGCAAGCCGGACCCGATCCTCGGGACCCCCTTGGAGATTCGACCTGGCAAGGGGGTGACCGAGGTTACCGTCACCTACCGGACGACCGAGGGAGCCTCAGCGCTCCAGTGGCTTGATCCGCGGGGGACCGCGGGGGGAAAGGCTCCGTTCCTCTTCACGCAATCGCAGGCGATTCACGCCAGGTCCTGGATTCCCTTGCAGGACTCACCGGCGGTCCGGGTTCGTTATGACGCGAAGGTCACGGTGCCCAGGGGCCTGACCGCCGTGATGAGCGCGGACGCGAAGGGGTCGACCGAGTCTCCCGATGGAACGACCTTCGCGTTCGAAATGGTCGAGGCGATCCCCTCCTACCTGATCGCCCTGGCCGTGGGGGACCTCGCCTTCAAGCCGCTCGGAACGCGCACGGGCGTCTGGGCGGAACCCGGGGTGGTCGCCAGCGCGGCCGCCGAATTCGTCGACACCGAGCGGATGGTCGAGACCACCGAGCGCCGGTTCGGTCCCTACCGCTGGGGACGCTACGATCTCCTGATCCTGCCCCCAAGCTTCCCCTACGGAGGAATGGAGAACCCCAAGCTCACCTTCGCCACGCCCACGGTCATCGCGGGAGACCGCTCGTTGGTGGCGCTGGTGGCGCACGAACTAGCCCATTCCTGGTCGGGCAACCTGGTGACCAACGCCACCTGGCGCGACTTCTGGCTAAACGAGGGATTCACCACCTACCTGGAACGGCGAATCATGGAAGATCTCTACGGCCAGGAACGCGTGGCGATGGAGTGGGTCCTGGGCCTTCAGGAACTCAAGGACGAACTCAACTCCTTCCCGCCCGGAGACCAGGTCCTTCACGTCGACCTCTCGGGACGCGATCCCGACGAGGGGATGACCCGCGTCCCCTACGAGAAAGGCGCTCTGTTCCTGAAGACCCTGGAGGAAGCCTACGGACGCGCCACTTTCGACCCTTTCCTCAAGGGGTACTTCGACCATTTCGCCTTTCAAAGCATCAAGACCGAGGACTTCCTCGCCTATCTCAGGGCGAACCTGCTCGATAAGAACCCCGAGACGGCTCGATCGATCGATCTGGCCGCCTGGATCGACAAACCGGGACTGCCCCCAGGGGCGGCGACCGCGTCCTCGGATCGGTTCGGCAAGGTCGAGACCGCCGCTCGGAACTGGGCCTCAAAGTCGCTGAAGGTGAAGTCCCTGGCCACGGGCGACTGGACCACCCATGAGTGGCTGCACTTCCTGCGGTCGCTCCCCGGATCGCTGACGACTCGACAGATGGCGGAACTGGACGAGGCGTTTGGTTTCACGGACCGAGGCAACGCCGAGGTGGCGAACCAGTGGTTGATCCTCGCGGTTCGACACGGCTATGCCCCGGCGGACGCCCGGCTGGAGTCGTTTCTGACGACGATCGGCCGCCGCAAGTTTCTGATACCACTCTACGCCGAGTTGTTGAAGACTCCCGCCGGCGAGGCCAGGGCCAGGGCGATCTTCGCGAAGGCCAGGACGTTTTATCACCCGATCGCGGAGGATTCCGTCGCCAGGCTTTTGAACGTCGAGAGCCGTTGAACGACTCGTGATCGTCGCACCCTGGAGTTCCATCACGAATGCCTGGACCTTTGATCCCCGCCACGGTGATCGGGAGCTGGTCGTTCCCGGGCTGGTACGGGAAGTTCATCGCCGACGTGGCCGAGAGTCCGGAACGGTTTGGTCCGGTCGATCGCGAGGAGGCCGTCCGCGACGCGGTCCGGCTCGCGATCGACGACCAGTTGCGCGCGGGGTTGGACCGAATCACCGACGGCGAGATGCGGCGGGTCGACTTCAACCTCGGATTCTATGAATACCTCGATGGAATCAAACCCCTGCCACGAGCGCGATTCTGGGGCGCTCCCGCCCACGACCAGCGTGACCGTTACCTTTGTGTCGCGGACCTCTCCGCCCCTCGGGGGCTGGGGACGGTCGAGGAATACCGACAGCTCCGGGCCTTGACCGACGCGCCGGTGAAGGTTCCCGTGCCGGGACCGTTCACGCTCGCGGGATGCCTCGCGGGCGGCGAGGTCTACGACGATCGCAAAAGCGTGACCGAGGCGCTGATCCCGATCGTCAACGCCGAGTTGAAGGCCCTGGCCGCCGAGGGGGTCGATTTCCTGCAACTCGACGAACCCAGCTTCGCCTGCCACCCGAACGAGCCGGAGTATTTCCTGGACGTGGTCGCCCGGACCGTCGCGGGAGTGAATGCTTATGTCAGCATGCACATGTGTTTTGGAAACTTCAGGGCCAGGGCGGTCGGGTGGCGTTCGTACCGGCCGCTCTTTCCGCACATTGGTCGGTCGGCGGTCCAGCAGCTCGCGCTCGAATTCGCGAGTCGAGAAATGTCGGAACTGGATCTGCTCGAGCAACTTCCCGAGGGCATGGACGTCGCGGTGGGCCTGGTGGACGTGAAGAACACCTGGATCGAGCCGCCGGAACTCGTGGCGTCTCGGCTCCGAGAGGTCCTGGCCAGGATCGACGCCCAAAGAGTCTCGGTCACTCCCGACTGCGGCTTTTCCCAGACGGCCCGACACGTGGCGATCGCCAAGGCGAAGGCCCTCTGCGCGGGGGTGAGGATCGTTCGCCAGGAACTGGGCGCTGACGAACCGTCGAGGACTTCTCGATGATCGAGCCGTTCCTGAGCGGGAACGCCCTTCTCGACGAAATCCGGTCAACGCGTCCGGAACGCGGTGGCGTGGCCGTCTGGTGGCTCGGCCAGAG
>JBFWRA010000668.1:0-3801 GCA_050249155.1 Isosphaeraceae bacterium
GGCGGCGTCACCACCTTGACCGGCTGGAAAGCCCAATGGTCCCGTCCTGGATCCTCGACCCCTCGCGCTTCCGACTCCGGCCAGGGAGCCCCCATCGAGACCCAACGCGTCAGGGCCTCAATGGCTTCGTTTGGCAACTTGCCCTTCGGGGGCATCTTGACGTCGTCGAGCGAGTGCCGGACCGCCTGAATCAGCAGGCTGGCGTCGGGGTCGCCCGGGACGACGGCCGGTCCGCTCGCTCCCCCTTTGACGACGGCCTCACGTGAGTCGAGCCGAAGATCGGCCGTTTGCTTGGTCGCCCCGTGGCACTTCTGACAAGACTCCGCCAGCAGAGGACGAACCTCGCTCTCGAAGAACGCGATGGCCTCGGGATTCGAGGGGGGTGCCGCGCGCACTCCTTCCGCCCACCCGAGGACGAGCGAAACAACGGCCAACGGCAGTCTCAGTGCGGGTACGCGCATGGGCCAGGTCCGCGAGTCGGCTGAGGGTGGGCGGGGCGTTGGGGCGGGTCGCGTCGCGTTCTTCAACTCCTTGGTAAGTTTAACCCGAAGCGCCAATCGTGGAAAGGGAGCAAACGAAACGGGGTCGGGGGCCTTTTCCCAGGGAAGCCGGGGCCGTTCCGTATCGTTCAAAATGGGTCACATCGAGTCTCGTTGATGGATGCCACCGGTTGGTTCGGGAAGCCGTGCGCCCAGGACGCTCCAGAAGACACGAGTTCGCGGAGGAATCGTCGCACTCAGCCATCCAATTCCCCCATTTTAAAACGAAACGAGGAATGGCCCAGCCAGGGAGCGACTTCGATGGACGTCCCACCGGTCTCGGGGTTACAACGGGCACCGTCGCGAGAGAGTGATGGATCGCTTGAGCCAAGGTTCGTTTCCAGGATCGTCCTCGCCACCGCGAGGGCCGGAGACTCGCACTCATGGATGAAGTGGCCAACCGTGAACTGTCGACCTCCCGACGATTCCCCTGGCTCCGACTGTTCCAGGTTCCGGGCGCGGCGGCGAACCCGAGGCGACTCATCCTCGCGGCGGTCGGGTTGTTGTTGACACAGATGGGCTGGGAAGGGCTGGACCGGGTCTTTACTCAGACGATCGCGGTGACCCCGGACCGCGTTCCCGCCTGGGAGTGGGAGGCGGTCGATCCGTCGCGGCCCGCGGACCTGATCACCCGGGTCGCGGAGCCGTTCGCCCTGCTGACGGCTCCGTTCCGCCGGGAGTTCTCGATGGGCAATGATCCGGCGACGTTCGCCCACGCTGGATTGGCGGCGCTCTGGGTGGTGGTCGTGTGGGGCCTAATTGGCGGCGCTCTGGCCAGGATCGCGGTCGTGGACGTCGCCAGGCACGAGCGGGTCTCCCTGTCCCGGGCGGTTCGCTTCGCCTGGAAAAAGTGGGCCCCGCTGATCGGCACTCCGTTGATCCCGATCGTGGGCGTGGTGGTGGTTGGAAGCCTGATCGCGGGCTTCGGCCTGCTCTACCGGGTCCCGGGGGGTCCGACGGTCGCCGGGGCGCTCGCGATCCTTCCGTTGCTCGGTGGGCTCCTGCTGACGCTGATCCTGATCGGCCTGGGGGCCGGCTGGCCGTTGATGCACGCCGCGGTCGCCGCCGAGGCCGAGGACGGCTTCGACGCCATGAGCCGCTCGTACGCCTACGTGTACCAGCGCCCCTGGCTTTACGCCGCCTACGCGGCCCTCGCCGCGCTGGTGGGGTGTGTGGGCCTGGTCCTGTTCCAGACCTTCGTCGGGCTCGTCACGCATCTGACGGCCTGGGCCCTGGCCCTCGGTGGACCTCCCGAGGTCGTCGCGACGCTCTTTGGCGACGGCCAGGAAAAGGTCGCCGCCTCCGCCTCGGCGACGCACGGAGTATGGCTCGGCGTGATCGGACTCGTGACCCGAGCCTGGGTCCATAGCGCCTTCTGGACGGCGGCGGCCGTGATCTATCTGTTGCTCCGTCGCGACGTGGACGGCAAGCCGATCGTCGCGATCGCCTACGAAGCGCCGATCAGCCCACTGCTACAGGCCGCCGCGGAGGCGAGCCTCCGCCGGGCCCCGAGCCCGAACGCGGAACCGCGACGAGAGCCCGCGGCCGATGCCGCGGGCCCCCATTCCCATTCCCCTTCCGCCGAACCCGAGGAAAACCCGGCTTGAGGCTCGAACTCCGGCTCAGGCGCTTTCGCTCAGCGCCTCGAAGATCCCCTTCATGAACGCGGGAAGGTCGTCGGGGGTTCTGCTGGTCACGATGTTGCCGTCCCGGACGCAGGCCGCGTCCTCCCAGACGCCGCCCGCGTTTTCGACGTCGTCGCGGATCGCGAAGAAGCCGGTCACGCGCTTCCCCTTCAGGCAACGCGCCGAGCAGAGCATCCAGGGCCCGTGACAGATCGCCGCCAGAACCTTGCCTTTCCTCGCGGCTTCGGTCACGAAGTCGACCATCAGCTTGTGCCGCCGCATGTGGTCGGGCGAATACCCCCCTGGAATGATGATCGCGTCAAATTCCTCGGTCACCGCGTCGGCGATCGAGGTGTCGGCCTTGGCGGGATAACCGTGCTTGGATTGATAGGTTTCCCCCGCCTTCGGCCCGACCACCTTCACCAGACAACCCGCCTCGCGAAGCCGGAGCACCGGGTACCACAGCTCCAGGTCCTCGTAGAACTTCTCGAGTAGGACCGCGACTCGCTTGCCTTTGATCGCATCCACGGTTGTGACTCCCCGTCGCATCGTCGTGTGGAGCGCGTCATGACGCATCCCCACTCACCTCGGTTGATCGCCAGGTCTCGACGATACACGAAGGGAAGGTCCAGGGTCAGGAGGCGACCGCTCCGCGGGTCTTGGCTACGATCGGGTGAACTCCTCCATCGCCAGGGCCAGCCCCTCGTCCGTCGAGAACTTCGGTTCGTATCCCAGCACGCGGCGCGCCTTCTCGATCGAGTAATCGAGGTTGAGACCGAGAAACTTGTAGCGGGCCTTGTTCACCAGGGGAGGGACCAGCGATTTCCTCCGACGCGCTCGACGCTCCATCATCACGGCGAGGCTCCAGGCCAACCAGAGGGGGATCTTCCGTCGCGGGGGTTTCCGGCCGTCAAGCTGGGCGACCCGTCCCACGAAGTCCTTCTTGGTGACCTTCGCTCCGTCGGTCACGTTGAAGACCTCGCCGATCGCGGCGGGCACCTCGGCCGCCAGGAAAATCGCCTGAACCAGGTTCTTCACGTAAACGCAGTTCAGGATCTGATTCCCCGAGCCAAAGTAGAAGAACCGCCCGGCTCGCAGGGCGTCGAGCAGCTTGGGGAGAACGGTTCGGTCGCGCGGGCCATAGATGAAGCCCGGGCGGACGATACTGACCGCCAGCCCTCGACGGCGGTGGTACTCCAGCGCCAGCGCCTCGGCCTCGACCTTGGAACGGGTGTAGGCGTCCAGCGACTCCGCCGCGGGAGGCACGGTCTCATCCGTGCCGAAATGGTCGCGTCCCTCGTAGACCCCCAGGGAACTAACGTGGACGAACCGACCGACCTTCGCCTCGGTCGCCGCCTCGAGCAAATGGCGAAGGGCCTCGACGTTGAGCTTTCGGAACTCTTCCAGGGTGCCCCAATCGCCGACCTTCGCGGCGCAGTTCAAGACCCAGTCGGCTCCGTCGCACCCTTTTTTCAGGGCCTCCTTGTCCTCCAGGTCGCCAAGGACCTTCTCGACGCCCCAGGAGTCGAGCCATCGGGTGTCGCTGGTCCCGCGGACCAGGGCCCTGACACGATCGCCGCGACGCAAGGCCTCCTCGACCACGTGACTGCCCACCAACCCCGTCCCCCCCGTGATGA
>JBFWRA010000669.1:0-3801 GCA_050249155.1 Isosphaeraceae bacterium
CCCTCGGATCGACAACCCGGAGAACCTTGGGGCCATCATCCGGATCGCCGACGTTTTCGGAGCGGCGGGTCTGGTCGTCGGCCCAAGGTGCCCCGACCCGCTCTCACGAAGGGTCTTGCGCGTCTCGATGGGGACGGCGCTGGGCGTCCCGGTCGTGGCGTCCGACGACCTCGCCGCGGCGCTGGAACGACTGGAAGGGGAGCTGGGTTTCACCCTGGTGGCGACCCTGTGCGACCCGAGCGACGCCGAACCGCTGGACGCCTTCAAACCGCCGGACCGCCTGGCGCTCTTGCTGGGCAACGAGGGCAACGGGCTCGATCCCGAATGGGCGGACCGTTGCGAGCGCCGGCTGACGATCCCGATGCGCCTGGGGGCCGAGTCGCTAAACGTGGCCGTCGCCGCGGGCATTCTGCTCTATCAGCTCTCGCGCTCGTGACCTACCCAGGCCCGGCCGCCATCGGATAGAGTGCGTTCGAACTCCCCTTCCACCCAGGCCCGGAGGCGCGTCGGATGCTCATCATTCCCCTGGGTACCGACGCCCCGATTTACCACTGGCCACGGGTGACCGTTCTGCTGATCGCCCTGAACGTCCTGGCCTTCCTCGCGGTCCCTCCTCCGTCGAGAAGCGTGTTCATCGACGAGGATGGCGAGGTCGTCGAGGCGCGGGCGACCACGTTCGAGCGGTACGCCCTGACGATCGGCGACGGCTTGCACCCCGTCCAGTGGGTCACCCACAACTTCCTGCATTACGGCTTCATGCATCTGGCGGGCAACGCGATGTTCCTCTGGGCCTTCGGGTTGGTGACCGAGGGGAAGCTGGGGCCCTGGAAGTACCTGGTCTTTTACCTGGCGATTGGCACGCTCCACGGAGCGCTGACGCAGGTGATCTTGCAAGGCTCCTCGCAGGTGGGGCACGCGGCCGGCGCGTCGGCGGTGGTTTACGGGCTCCTCGCGGCCTGCATGATCTGGGCTCCTCGCAACGAACTGAACTGCATCGCGATCTTCTTCGTCGGATTTCGCTTTTTAGTGTTCAACTGGGAACTCTATTATACGACCGTGGCCCTGATCTATATCGGCGGCCAGGTCTTCTGGCTGGGCCTGTTTGGCCTCGGCGCGGGGCGGCTGCTCGTCACCGAGATGGGGCACCTCTCCGGGGCCTTCTGGGGGACCGTGCTGGCGACCCTTCTGCTGAAACTCGACCTTGTCGATTGCGAGGGCTGGGACCTCTTCGCGATCATGGGCAAGAAGCGGAAGCTCGCGGGGGACTGGAAGAAGCGCGGGGAGCACCTCGAGCGCGGGAGGGTTCGCGAGGCGAAGGCGTTGAAGGCCAACCTGGCCAGGAGGGAAGACGGAGTTCCTCCCGAGGACAGGGCGGCGGCGGCCCTTCGGAAGGTTCGCGGGATGATCGATCGAGGGGAGATCGACGGAGCGCTCTCGGCCTACGACACGTCGACCAGGTCCCTGGTGCGCTGGCCCTCTCAGCCCGAGCTTTACGCGCTGATCAAGGCGCTCCACGCCCAGCGGGCCGAGGCGGCGTCCGTCCGCTTGATGCGCGACCACGGCAAGTATCACCCGGACGCGCCCGAGTCTCCGAAAGTGCGACTGAAGCTCGCTCAAATCTTGATTCGTGATCATAATCGTCCCGCCGAGGCGCTGCGGAACCTGGAGGCGATCCCCGACGGCGCGCTTCCTCCCGATCTCGAGGTCGCGCGGCGGAAGCTCGCCCTGAAGGCGCGACGAATGCGGGACGAGGGGGTCCTGGAGCTGGAAGGGGATGACTGATCGGAGCGGGAGACGCGCCCCCCTGGCCCCGAGGCCCGAAGCCGTGTAGCCTGATCGGCATTCGGGGCGGGCCGTTATTCGGCGATCGCCCCACCCTCTTTGACTGGATTGGAAGAAAGAGGGCGACGTTCAAGCCGAGGGAGGCGACCACCGTGCGCTGGGTGACCGTGCTGACCGAACAGGGGCCGAGGGCCTGTGGGGTTCTCAATGGGGAATACGTCGACGTCAACGCCGCCGACCCGTCGATGCCGTCGAGCGTCCGGGAACTGCTGGCGCTGGGGCCGGACTGGCAACGCAAGATCTGGGAGGCCCTTCCCCAGGGCGCGGTGCGCCACGACCCGGCGACCGCCGTTCACCTCGCGCCGGTGCCCGACCCCCGTAAGATCGTCTGTCTGGGCCTGAACTACCGCGACCACGCCGCCGAGAGCGGCATGGAGCCGCCGAGCGAGCCAGTCCTGTTCAGCAAATACCCCACCGCCCTGATCGGTCACGGAGCCGAGATCGTCTTGCCCACCGTCAGCGACCAGGTGGACTACGAGGCCGAGCTGGTGATCGTCGTGGGGCAGGGGGGGCGGCACATTCCCATCGACCAGGCGATGAGCCGCGTCGGGGGCTACGCCGTCGGACACGACGTCTCGGCCCGAGACTGGCAGTTGAACAAGCCTGGCAAGCAGTGGATGGCCGGCAAGACCTTTGACACCTTCGCCCCGGTCGGTCCCGAACTGGTGACGCCCGACGAGGTGCCCGACCCGAACGCGCTGGGCATCCGCCTGCGACTGAACGGGCAGACGATGCAGGATTCGAACACGAAAGAGTTTATTTTCAAGGTCGATTACGTGATCTCGTACCTCTCGAAAATCTTCACGCTGGAGCCCGGCGACCTGATCTTCACCGGAACCCCGCCAGGAGTGGGGATGGCCCGCAAGCCCCCGGTCTGGCTAAAGCCGGGAGACGTGGCCGAGGTCGAGATCGACGGCCTGGGCACACTGAGGAACACCGTGGCGGCGGGGTGATCCCGCGCTGGGGAAGCGTCCCGGGTGAGGCGTCCCGCGCATCCGGTGGCAAGTTCAAGAAGGGTGTGGTGTGGGCGGCTGGCGGCTGAGCGCGCGTGGCCCTGGAACGGAACGGAATCGCCAGGGCCATCCCACCTGGGGCTT
Source organism: Isosphaeraceae bacterium (assembly GCA_050249155.1). Taxonomy (GTDB): domain Bacteria; phylum Planctomycetota; class Planctomycetia; order Isosphaerales; family Isosphaeraceae; genus JBFWRA01. Next base: position 2,940 of record JBFWRA010000669.1, read on the forward strand.
CGCGAGCGGAGGAACGTGCCGGGAATCACTTCCCGATTTGTGGAGCGGAGCGAGCCGAGGGTGCCACGCGGTTCGGTACCCCGAACCCGTGCCGTTGGCCACGGCGAAACGCACGGGTTCGGGGTACCGAACCGCGTGGCACACAGATCCATCGAGAAACCGGGACGTGATTCCCGGCCGATTCCTTGGCCGCCAGCCACTCCGAGCCGATGACGAACCGCCGATCGCGTGTCTTGTCGAGTCGAGTCTTCCCGATTGGCTACGCCTCGACCGGGGCAACTTCCCGTGCGAACCACGGGTAAATCGCCGGGAGCACCAGCGCCGTCAGGGCCGTCGCGGTGGCCAGGCCGCCGATCACGACCGTCGCTAGAGGGCGCTGAATCTCCGCGCCCGGCGTGACGGCGGTGGCCATCGGCAGGAACCCGAAACCCGCCACGAGCGCCGTCATGAGGATGGGTCTCAAGCGGACGATCGACGCCTCGCGGGCCGCGGCGCGAGGGTCCATGCCTTCCTGGCGAAGGTGTTCCACCGCGCTGACCCAGACCAGGCCGTTGAGCACGGCGACGCCGAACAAGGCGATGAATCCCACCCCCGCCGAGATCGAGAACGGCAAGTCGCGCAAGGCCAGGGCGAACACGCCGCCGGTCGCCGCCATCGGCACGGCCAGGAAGATCAGGGCCGCCAGTCGAAGCGAATGAAACGTGCTGTACAGCAGAAGGAAGATCAGCAAAAGCGCCACCGGCACCACGACCATCAGACGCCGCGAAGCCGTCTGAAGGTGCTCGAATTGCCCACCCCACTCGATCACGTAGCCGGGGGGAAGTGACACGTTCCTGGCGATTTCGTCCTGGGCCTCGGCCAC